>CAOOJO010000073.1 GCA_948496895.1 uncultured Acetatifactor sp.
GGTCATCCGCTATGAGGGGCCTAAGGGCGGTCCCGGCATGCGCGAGATGCTCAATCCCACCTCCGCCATCGCGGGCATGGGATTGGGTTCTTCCGTAGCCCTGATTACAGACGGGCGGTTTTCCGGCGCGTCCAGAGGCGCGTCCATCGGCCATGTATCCCCCGAAGCGGCAGTGGGTGGCCCCATCGCTCTGGTGGAGGAGGGCGACATCATCAGCATCAACATTCCGGAGAATAAGCTGGATGTGCTGGTCTCCGATGAAATATTGGCCCAGAGGCGCGCGAGGTGGCAGCCCAGAGAACCCAAGGTCACTACCGGGTATCTGACCAGGTATCGGGAGATGGTCACCAGCGGTAACAGGGGCGCGGTGTTGGAAATCCAGAAATAGGGACAGATACAGGGTTATGAGACAAATGGCAGTCGCCCTGACAGCGGCCAAAGCTTTCTGCGGAGGTCAGATGCGGGGCGGCTGTGAGATTATAAGGAGGAATCAGGAATGCAACTGACTGGATCGGAAATCGTGGTGGAGTGCCTGAAGGAGCAGGGCGTGGACACCGTCTTCGGCTACCCCGGAGGCACCATCCTGAACATATATGATGCCCTTTACAAGCACAGCGATGAAATCAGACATATCCTTACATCCCATGAGCAGGGAGCGGCCCACGCGGCGGACGGCTATGCCAGGGCCACGGGCAAGGTGGGTGTATGCATGGCCACCAGCGGCCCGGGAGCCACCAACCTGGTGACGGGCATCGCCACGGCCTATATGGATTCCGTGCCCGTGGTGGCCATCACGGCCAATGTGACCCTTCCCATGCTGGGCAAGGACAGCTTCCAGGAGGTGGACATCGCCGGTGTGACCATGCCCATCACCAAGCATGGCTATATCGTGAAAAATGTGGAGGAGCTTGCCGATACCATCAGACGGGCGTTCACCATCGCCAGGAGCGGCCGCCCCGGCCCGGTGCTGGTGGATATCACCAAGGATGTGACAGCGGCTGTCTGCGAATACGCGCCGAAGCCTGTGGAGGAATGCGGCAGGACCTACCGCTGCACGGAAGAGGAGCTGAACCAGGTGGTGGAGTACATCCGGTCCGCCGAGAAGCCCTACATCTACCTGGGCGGCGGCGCGGTCATCTCGGATGCCTGCGAGGAGGTGGCGGCTTTTGCGGAGCTGATTGACGCTCCCGTTTGCGACACCCTGATGGGGAAGGGGGCCTTCGACGGCAGGAGCGACAGGTACACCGGCATGATCGGCATGCACGGCACCAAGACCTCTAACCTGGGGGTCAGCCAGTGCGACCTGCTGATTGCCCTGGGTGCCAGGTTCTCCGACCGCGTCATCGGCAATCCGAAGAAATTCGCGGAGAATGCCAAAATCATCCACATAGACATCGATGCCGCGGAAATCAACAAGAACATCCGGGCGGATGCCAGCCTGGTGGGAGACGTAAAGCTCCTGCTCCAGGAGCTGAACAGGCGGCTGGAGAAACAGCAGCACAGCGAATGGATGGGAACAATCGCTGATTTAAAATCGAAATATCCCTTGAAATATGACGATTCCCAGTTATCCTGCCCCTATGTGATAGAGACCATCGACAAGGTCACCAGGGGAGAGGCCCTGATTACCACGGACGTGGGGCAGCATCAGATGTGGGCGGCCCAGTATTACCGCTACACCAGGCCCCGCACCTTCCTCTCCTCCGGCGGCCTGGGGACCATGGGCTACGGCCTGGGGGCCTGCATCGGAGCGCAGCTGGGACAGCCTGACAAGCTGTGCATCAACATCGCAGGGGACGGGTGCTTCCGCATGAACATGAACGAGCTGGCTACGGCGAGCCGTTACAACATTCCCATCATCCAGGTAGTCATCAACAACCATGTGCTGGGGATGGTGCGCCAGTGGCAGACTCTGTTCTACGGGAAGCGCTATTCCCAGACGATATTAAGCGACAAGGTGGACTTCTGCAAGGTGGCGGAGGGGCTGGGCTGTGAGGCCATCCGCGTGACCAGGAAGGAAGAGGTGCAGCCTGCCATAGAGAAGGCAATCGCCCTGAAGGCTCCGGTGCTGATTGAGTGCATCATTCCGGAGGACGACAAGGTATTCCCCATGGTCCCGGCGGGAGCGCCTATCGCGGAGGTCTTTGACGGGGACGATTTATAGGCTTTACTTATGAAGAAGATTTTACGGTTTCTGACGATATTTTTTCTAAGCGGTACGCTGTTGGGGCTGGGGGGACTCCTGGCATTGACCCTGTACTACCGCAACAATTTCCCTGTGAATACATGGATCAACGGGGTGTACTGCACCGGAAAATCCATAGAGCAGGTGAACGAGGAACTGGTGAGCGCGCAGGAGGTATCCGCGTCGTCCGTTATAACGATTGTGGATGCCGAGGGCGCGGATTGGGAAATCAATATGCTGGCTGCTGACATCAGGCCGGATTACAGGGATGCCCTGAGGGTGTACCTGAAGCAGAACGCTTCCATCCATTGGATGAGCAATCTGCAGCGGCCTGTGTCCAGTGAATTGCTGGCAGGAAAGTATCTAGCGGACGAAGAGAAGCTGCGGGCCTGTTTTACGGAGCTTCCTTTTGTGGTAGAAGAACGTAAGATGCCGGAGGGTGTGCGGATACGCAAATCCCAGGAGGGATTTGCTCTGGAGGACGGGAACGCCCATCGGCTGAACCTGGAGAAGGCCTGCGCCTATCTGGAGAGCTGCCTGTCAAAGGGGCAGACTACTATAGATTTGTCGTCAGGAGAATGCTATGAAGACCTTGCGGACAGCGCTTTTGATGAAAGGCAGAGGGATATCTGGAAACAGATATGCTTTTTTTCGGAGAGAGGGAGCAGAATCGTCTATGATATGGGGGCAGAGCAGATTCCCCTGACGCCGGCTGTCACTTCGGGATTTCTGAAGACAGAGGCGGACGGATGCCCCGCGCTGGACGAGGAGGGGCGTATCGTCATCGATGAGGACATGGTGTATGGCTGGGTGGAGGCGTTGGCGGCGGATTACGATACCTGCGGCACGGAAAGGCAGTTTGCGGCTACGAGAGGAGATACGGTGGCGGTAAAATATTCCACCTACGGGACGAAGCTGGATGTGGAGGCTGAGAAAGCCTATCTTCTGGAGGCGCTGGGGGCCGACGGGACAGGCACGGAGTTGCACGTGCCCGCATATATTCAGGAGGGATATGTGCGCGGGCTGGACGACATCGGCGACACCTATATCGAGATAGACATGACGGAGCAGAAGATGTATTATTACGCAGACGGGGAGCTGGAGCTGGAGACGGATGTGGTCACCGGCAACACCGGGCTGGGCAGAGGGACGCCGGAGGGCATCAATTTCGTCTACGCGAAGCAGCGGAATCAGATTCTGCGGGGGGCAGACTACGAATCTTTCGTCAAATACTGGATGCCTGTGAAGGGAAACATCGGAATCCATGACGCAAACTGGCGGAGCAGCTTTGGCGGAAGGATTTATCAGACAGGCGGTTCCCACGGCTGCATCAATACGCCTACCAGCGTGATGTCCCAGCTCTATGAGGTGGCGGAGATTGGGATGCCGGTGATTATGTTCTATTGATTATCAAAACAATCCAAAGATTACCTAAAGATTTTAACGATGTACTTGACTAAAGCGCCGGAAGAGTTTATTCTATACCTATGTGCAAAAAGAGTGCATACATGTATACGACAATTAGGAGGATTTAAGATGAAGAGAGTTTACAATTTCTCCGCGGGGCCTGCCGTCCTGCCGGAGGAGGTGCTGCGGGAAGCGGCGGACGAGATGTTGGATTATCGGGGGACGGGGATGTCCGTCATGGAGATGAGCCACCGCTCCAAGGCCTATGATACCATTATCAAGGAGGCGGAGGCTGATCTGCGTGATTTGATGAAGATTCCCGATAATTACAAGGTACTGTTCCTGCAGGGGGGCGCCAGCCAGCAGTTCGCCATGATTCCCATGAACCTGATGAAGAATAAGGTGGCCGATTACATTGTCACCGGGCAGTGGGCGAAGAAGGCTTATCAGGAGGCTCAGATTTACGGCAAAGCGAATAAGATCGCGTCTTCGGAGGATGAGACTTTCTCTTATATTCCGGATTGTTCCAATCTGCCGATCAGCGAGGACGCGGATTATGTCTATATCTGCGAGAACAATACCATCTATGGGACGAAGTTCAAGACCCTGCCGAACACTAAGGGAAAGCCGTTGGTGGCGGATGTGTCCAGCTGCTTCCTGTCGGAGCCAGTGGATGTGACGAAATATGGTGTGATTTATGGCGGTGTGCAGAAGAACATCGGGCCTGCGGGGGTGGTCATCGTCATCATCAGAGAGGACTTGATTACTGAGGACGTGCTGCCCGGCACCCCTACCATGTTGCGGTACAAAATCCATGCGGACAATGCGTCCCTGTACAATACGCCGCCCGCTTATGGCATCTATATCTGCGGCAAGGTGTTCAAGTGGCTGAAGAAAAAAGGCGGCCTGGAAGCCATGAAGGAATATAATGAGAAGAAGGCGAAGATTCTCTATGACTTCCTGGACGAGAGCAAGATGTTCCGGGGGACTGTCCGGAAGGAGGACCGCTCTCTGATGAACGTGCCTTTCGTCACCGGGGATGCGGATTTGGACGCGAAGTTCGTGAAAGAGGCGAAGGAGGCGGGATTCGAGAACCTGAAGGGGCATCGCTCCGTGGGCGGCATGCGGGCCAGCATCTACAATGCCATGCCTATGGAGGGCGTGGAGAAGCTGGTAGAGTTCATGAGGAAATTCGAGGCGGAGAACGCGTAAGCTAAGGATGGAAGAAAATACGTGAAACTTGAAGTAAAGTCGGATGGCGTCTGGTATCATGGATCCAATATGCTTTTTACGGAGTTGAGAACAGGCAGTACTATAACACAATGGAAAGAGCTCGCAGAGGCATTTTCACATCAACCGACTGCCTTGTCCTGTGACGACAATGGCGTAATCAGCCATAACGGAAAAGAAAAAGGATATTTGTATGTAATTGATGAAGCTTTTGACATTCAGAATGACATATACCAGCACCCGAGAACGACAATGGATGAAAATGCCGAGTTTTTAACCAAGCGCCCTTTAAAAGTAAAAATGGTTTGTGATTTAAACTGCGTACCGATTAAATTTGCAGTGCAACCCGACTGCAGACCGCCAGCCAAGTACTTTCCCGGAGACACCACTGTAAATCCTGGCGGTCTGCAGTATATAAATATCGGAATGAGACAGATAGGAGATAGTATGTACAAGATTAATTGCATGAATCCCATCGCGCAGGTGGGCTTACAGAATTTCAGCAGCCAATATGAAATCACGCCGGACGTGGAGGCGGCGGACGGCATCCTGGTCAGGAGCGCGTCCATGCATGAGATGGAGCTGCCAAAGGGTCTTCTGGCGGTGGCCAGGGCAGGCGCAGGGGTGAACAACATCCCCCTGGACAGATGCGCGGAGCACGGCGTGGTGGTGTTCAATACGCCCGGGGCCAACGCCAACGGCGTGAAGGAGCTGGTCATCGCCGGGATGCTGCTGGCGGCCCGGGACGTGGTGGGCGGCATCGAGTGGGTGAAGGCGTCGAAGGAGGACGCGGATATCTCGAAGTCCGCGGAGAAGGCCAAGAAGAACTTCGCGGGCACGGAAATCAAGGGCAAGAAGCTGGGGGTCATCGGCCTGGGGGCCATCGGCGTGAAGGTGGCCAATGCGGCTGTGGCGCTGGACATGGAGGTGTATGGGTATGACCCTTATCTGTCCGTGAACGCGGCCTGGAGCTTGAGCCGGGCGGTGCATCATGTGACCAATGTGGAGGACATCTATGCCCAGTGCGACTATATCACCATCCATGTGCCGCTGATGGATTCCACCAAGGGCATGCTGAATGGGGATGCCATCTCCAAGATGAAGGACGGCGTCATATTGCTGAATTTCGCCAGGGACTTGCTGGCCAATGAGGCGGATGTGCTGGAGGCCTTGGAGAGCGGCAAGGTGGCCAGGTATGTTTCGGATTTCCCCAATCCCACTACGGCGGGGCAGAAGGGCTGCATCGTCATACCCCATCTGGGAGCCAGCACCGAGGAGTCCGAGGACAATTGCGCGGTGATGGCCGTGGAGGAGATGATGGACTACCTGGAGAATGGAAATATACGCAACAGCGTGAACTACCCTGCCTGCGACATGGGGATATGCACCAAGGCGGGCCGTGTGGCAATCTTCCATAAGAACATCGCGAATATGATCACCAAGTTCACCGCAGAGTTCGGCGAGAAGGGAATCAATATCAGCGACATGACCAACAAGTCCCGGGGAGAGGTGGCTTATACCATGCTGGATGTGGAGGAGGCCCCCACGGAGGAGATCATCCGTGCGCTGGAGGCGATTCAGGGCGTGTTCCGGGTGCGGATCGTGAAAGGATGAAATATCGGAAATCGGATGCCCCGCGGCTTGGCTGCGGGGCATTTGAGGTATATTTGGGGATTCCGGAAGGGGAGGCGGGTTGCGTGGACAGGATATTGGTGGTGGAGGACGATGGGAGCGTCCGGGAGGAGCTGACATTGCTTTTGCGGGCCAACGGGTATGAGGTGGTGGGGCAGCCGCCCTGCGAGCTGGCGCTGCTGGACGTGAACCTCCCCGGGGAGAGCGGGTTCGAGCTGTGCCGGAGGCTGCGGATGGAGTCGGATGTGCCCGTGATTTTCCTCACGGGGCGGGACTCCGCGGAGGACGAGCTGCTGGGCTTTGGGGTGGGGGCGGACGATTACATCCGCAAGCCTTATCATTCTTCGGTGCTGTTGGCCCGGATAGAGCGGCTTCTGAAAGTTAGGAGGGGCGCTTCGCCGGAGCAGGGGGGGCCCGGGCGGGGCGATTGTGTGCTTGCCGTCAGGGGGCTTGCGCTGGATTTGGCGCAGCTTGCGGCGGAGTATCAGGGGCAGCGGCTGGAGCTGACGAAGAACGAGACGCGGATTCTGGCCTGTCTGATGAAGAAAGGGCTCTGCACCAAAGAGGAGCTGGTGGAGGATTTGTGGCAGAACAGTTTGTATGTGGACGAGAATACGCTGTACGTGAATGTGAACCGGCTGCGGGAGAAGCTGAAGCGGGCGGGAGCGGGGGAATTCATCCGGACAGTCCGGGGGGTGGGGTATCGGCTGTGAGGGAGGGGAAGATTTATACGGTTTTTCGTTATTTCAGGGATGCCTGTGAGTCCAGGCTGGTGACGCTGTGTTTCTTAGGCATGGGAGGGCTTGGCTTTGGATTGATTCTGGCTGTGGCGGGAGCGGGAGCGGCGCTGATCGGGCTTCTGGCGGGGATGTATCTGGCGGTGGTCCTGCTCTGGCTTCTGGCAGTGGGGCTGCTGGAGGGGAGGCGGATGGAAGCGCTGGAGAAGCTGATTCGGGATCTGCCGGAGGTCTGGCTGCTGGGGGAGGTGCTGCCGAAGCCTGTGGGCGCTTTGGAGAGGCGGTATTTCCGTATCATGCTGGAGCTGTCCCGCTGTGCGGTAGGGGTGGCGGAGGAGGCCCGCAGGGAGAAGGAGGCGTACTGCGATTACGTGGAGCGTTGGATTCATGAGATGAAGACGCCGCTGACGGCATGTTCTCTGATCCTGGACAATGGAGGGGATGGGCGGAAGCTGCGGCGGGAGCTGAAGCGGGCGGACAATCTGACGGAGAGCATTCTGTACTACGCCAGGCTGCGGACTATGGAAAAGGATGTGAAGATATGTGGGTTTTCCGCTGCGGATGTGATAGAGGAGGCGCTGAAGAGCCAGATGGAGCTGTTGATCGGGGCGGGCATCAGGGTGGAGGCGGAGGGGGATTTCCCTGTCTATTCGGACAGGAAATCGGTGTGCTTCATGCTGAAGCAGCTTTTGGTCAACTGCGCGAAGTACTGCCCGGGCTGCCAGGTAAGCATCCGGGCGGTGGAGGGCACGATTTCCGTCCGGGACGATGGGCCCGGAATCTTGGCCCATGAGCTGCGCCGGGTCACGGAGCGGGGGTTTACGGGAAGCGGGGCGGGAGCAGCGGCTGACCGGATGGACGGGGATGGCTGCCCTGGAAGCGGCGCAGGCAGGGCGGTCAGGGAGGCCTGGCCGGAAGGTGCAGGGTACAGGGCATCCGGCGGTACCGGAATGGGGCTATATCTTGTAAAGCAGCTGTGCGACCGCCTGGGAATCTCCCTTGGGATAGCGTCCGTGGCAGGGGAATATACCTGTATCAGCCTGGGGTTTCATAGCGGAAGCTGAGTGCTGGCCATGGATATCACCCTGCTTCAAAGCCGCTCCTTACAAAACCGTAAGAAAAAACAGGATTTCCGTTAGAACAAAACCCTCCGTCCTGTGGTAAGATAAGGACGAAGAGGTGACAGACATGGAAAGAAACGACAAGGAAAAAATCCTGGAAATCGAAAACGTGACAAAGTACTACGGCAGCGGGACCGTGGTCACGAAGGCCCTGGACGGCATCTCGTTCGATGTGGAAAAGGGCGAGTTCACCGCCATCATGGGGGCATCCGGCTCCGGGAAGAGCACTTTGCTGAACGTGATCTCCACAATCGACCGGGTCAGCAGCGGCGAAATCCGGGTGGAGGGCAGGCGGCTCACCGGGATGGGGGAGAACGACCTCTCGGTGTTCCGCAGGGACAGGCTGGGATTCATTTTTCAGGAGTACAATCTCCTGGACACTTTGACCATCGGGGAGAACATCGTATTGCCCCTGAACCTGAAAAAGCTGCCTCCGGAAAAGAGCGCGCAGGAGCTTCAGCGGGTGGCGGAGGCTCTGGGGGTGGCGGAGCAGATGGACAAATTTCCCTACGAGCTCTCCGGAGGGCAGCGCCAGCGGGCAGCCTGCGCCCGGGCCATCGTCACGAACCCGGCGCTGATTTTAGGGGACGAGCCCACAGGGGCCCTGGACTCGGCAAACGCCAAGAACCTGATGAAGACCTTTCAGATGATGAACCGCTCCCTGGGCTCCACCATCCTGATGGTCACCCACGACGCCCTCATGGGCTCCTACGCGGACAGGGTGCTGTTCTTAAAGGACGGGAAGATATGGAGCGAAATCCACAGGGGGGACAGGAGCAGGCAGGACATGTACCGGGAAATCTGGGCCGTGTCCGCGGCGCTGGGAGGTGAGACGGATGTATCTTAATCTTGCAATCCGGAACGTGAAGCGGCAGGTGGGCAATTATCTGATTTACTTTATGACCGTGTCCCTTACGGTGGCGCTGCTGTTTGCCATTAACAATGTAATTTACAGCAGGGAGCTGGCGGTCTTTGTGGACCGGGGGGAGAGCGCCAGGACTGCCCTGAAAATCGTGGTGGGTGCTATCTCCTTTGTGGTGGCCTTTGTGCTGAGCTACGCCACCTCCTTCCT
>CAOOJO010000074.1 GCA_948496895.1 uncultured Acetatifactor sp.
ATTGCGGGATTCTCCCGGCGCATAGCCGCTGCAGCCGGGCGCAGCGCGGATCTGGAGGTGGTCACTGACACAGTGAAGCTGGGCGGCAATGCGCCTATCATGGCCAACGCGCTGGCCGGTATGGGAGTGTCCACTATATGCATCGGTGCCATGGGATATCCCCAGATTCGGACGGAATTCGCGCAGATGTCGCGCAATTGTCACAATATCAGCCTCTGCCAGCCGGCATATACCAATGCCCTGGAGTTCAATGATGGGAAGCTGATGCTCGCCAATCTGAAGGCATTGGAAGAGTTGACCTGGGAAAGAATCGTTGACCGAATTGGTCTGGGTGACTTGCGCGGTCAATTGCAGGGAAGCGACCTGATTGCGCTGGTCAATTGGAGCGGCGTACCGGGAGCCGATAGAATCTGGCGTGGCATCTATCAGGAAATATTGCCGAGATTGGCCATCAGGGATTCTGCCGGACATAAGAATCCCTGTGAAGCCGCTCCTGTCCCGGAAGAACCCGGGCATCGCAGGCAGGTATTTTTCGATTTGGCAGATCCTTCCAAACGGACGAAAGAAGATATCCTATCCGTGCTTTCGCTGATACGTTCCTATGAGGAGTACTGCGATGTGACGTTGGGCCTGAACGAAAACGAAGCCCTCCGCCTGGCAGCCTCAGTGGGCCAAAGCTGCGATGGCCCGGAGGAGGCTGCCCGCCTGTTGCATGACATGCTCGGGATTTCCGCGATTATCGTCCATCCAATCGACCGCTGTATCGCTGTCACTGCAGAAGGTCTGATAATAGAGCAGGGCCGTGTGGTGGAATCGCCTAAAATCTCTACCGGCGGCGGAGACAACTTCAATGCCGGATTCTGTCTGGGGCTGCTGCTGCACCTGGAGCTTCGGGATGCCATGCTCCTTGGCATGGCAGTGTCAGGATATTATGTGGAGAATGGCAGGAGTCCTTCCGCGCAGGAACTGACAGGGCATTTATTGAGCTCTTATTCATTATGAATGCCCTTCTTCATTATGAATGCCCTTCTTCATTATGAATGCTCTTATTCATTGACGCGGCTGGCTTTATTAGGTACAATTGATACAAATCAAAAATTAGGAGGTGTTCTGCTTTGAACGTAAAAGGGGAATCTACCATCATTCTGAAAATCAAGTCATTGTATCCTGACCTCAAGCCCTCTGAAAAAAGGGTGGCCGACTATATCCTGACGAACAGGGAGTCCTTCATCTACAGCAACCTGACATCCGCCTCCAAGGCGGCCGGGGTCAGCGAGTCCACATTCGTGCGCTTTTCCAAGACGCTGGGGTACGAGGGATATCGGGACATGCATATCGCCATGGCAGTCTCCGACCAGAGCCCCAGGCAGACAGACCTGGAAGAGGGTATCGAAGATTTGAGCGTGGACGCGGATACCACCTTCACGGAGATTCCGGACCGGGTAATCGGCAGCTCCATCTGTGCCCTGAACAATATGAAGAAAACGGTGAATATCGAAGAATACACCAAAGCGGTGGATGCCCTGGAGAGCGCCCGGCGCATCTGCGTATTCGGGCTGGGCAATTCGGCTTTCGTGGCACAGGATGTGGTAAATAAGTTCACCCGACTGGGCATGTTCGTCCAGGCCTCCACAGATTCCCATGCCCAGATTACATACGCGGTCTCCATGGGGCCGGAGGATTTGGCAATCGGCATCTCCCATTCCGGCAAGACACAGCAGACCATCGAAGCCTTGCGGCTCGCCAAGGAGCAGGGGGCCAGAATCATCTGCATCACTAACTTCGAGTCCAGCGCCGTGGCCAACCTGGCGGACATCCGGCTCCTGACGGCCAGCCATGAGAAGACCCTGCAGAGCGAGACCCTGGTGTCCCGCCTGTCCCAGCTTGCCATCATCGACATGCTCTACCTGGGACTAATTCAGAAGAATTACGACCATTACGCGCCGATCATCGAGAAGCAGAATGCCACAATCGTGCCCATGTTCTTCCGGGAATCCTGATAAGCCCGGAACGATGCAGGGCTCTGTACGCGAAAAAGGGCTGACTGGAAACGGTATCTCCAGTCAGCCCTTTTTGGGCGTTTATGCCAGCTTTTGAAGTTTGTCGCTATGTTCCATGATGACCGCTTTCATGACAGCGTTATCGGCCTGTAGAGCCTCGTATCCTTCTACCGAATCCTTGTATCTGTAATATGTCGAGAGGTAACAGGATTCGATTGTGTCGAGACGTAGCAAAAGCACTTCTTTCTGGAACACTTCTATCTTATGTATTTGAGCCTGCAATTCAGCTTCAACGGACTGTATTCGAGCCTGCAATTCAGCTTCAACAGACTGTATTTGAGCCTGCAATTCGGCTTTAACGGATTGTATCTCTGCCTGGAGTTCGGCTTTAACGGATTGTATCTCTGCCTGGAGTTCGGCTTTAACGGATTGTATCTCTGTTTTAACGGACTGTATCTCGTTTTTTATCGGTTGTATCTCTGCCTTTAACTTTACATCAAGTAATTGTGAGATTGCCAGCAGATCATCATGTGTCAATGCCATTATAAGAACCTCCTTTCATAGACTGCCTTTAGCATACCACATATAGGGTAAATTGTCACTGCCTATTTTTCAGGTTTCCTAAAATTTCGACTTGTTTCGACAGACTGCCAGATGCCGCCACATTTTCACAAACCCCTTTCATTTTCCCCGGCAGAATGGTATAATGTCTTTGCCAATCCCTAAAATAGGAAGAAAGGAAACAAAAAATATGAAGGTAAAAGCAAGCGAATATCTGCGCGAAATCAAGCCGATCCTGCTCCGCCTGCGGGACAGGCTGCTGGAGGAATACCCCTACGCCTCCATACTGGCCACCGACTCCCAGGCAAAGCAGTACTCTGTATCCAAGACCGCCACGAATATCGGCATGGTGGGCCTGTGGTCAGGCCGGGGGTTTGTGGTAAAGGTCTACGACGGCTCCGGCTACGGGGAATACTCCTTCAACGAGATCTCCGAGGACCGGCTGGAGGAAATCGTAGCCAAAGTAAAAAGCGACCTCATCCCCATGTCCGGGCATCTCCCGGAAGGCGTGGAGCGGAGCGTCTACACCATGCTGGAGGACGAGCCCCTGGTATTTGCGGACAGCACGGAATATGAAATCGACCCTGCGGAATACGGCGACGAGAGGATCATCCGGGAGCTGACACGGATCAGCGAGACGGGCCGGGCCTGCGACGAGAAAATCCTGGACTGCGGGGCGTTCATGAATTATCAGAAATACAGCAAGCTCTTCCTGTCCAGGAACCGGGACATGGAGCAGAGCGCGCTCTGGACTGCAGGGGGCTTCAGCGTCATGGCGTCCAGGGGCGAGGAAATCAAGAGCAGCTATAAGGGCTTCTCCAATCTGGGCGGAGCGGAGCTTCTGGAGCGGATGCGGGACGGCGTGCACGACGCGGCGAAGGTGACCCTGGAGCTTCTGGAGAGCGAGCCCATCACGCCCGGCGAGTACGACTGCATCTGCACCCCGGAGGCCACGGGCATGATCGTGCACGAGGCTTTCGGCCACGGCGTGGAGATGGACATGTTCGTGAAGAAGCGGGCTCTGGCGGAGCAGTTCGTGGGCAAGCAGGTGGCGTCCGAGCTGGTCACCATGCATGACGGGGCCTGCGCGGCAAAGGAGGTGGCCACCTACTTCTTTGACGACGAGGGCGTGCTGGCGAAAGACACCGTCGTCATCGACAAGGGCATCTTAAAGGCCGGCATCAGCGATGCCCAGTCCGCCATGCACCTGGGCACGGTGCCCACCGGCAACGGCAGACGGGAGAGCTATCAGCGCAAGGCCTACACCAGGATGACCAACACCTTCTTCCAGGGGGGTACGGACAGGCTGGAGGACATGATCGCCTCCATCTCCTACGGCTTCCTGCTGGAGGAGCCCTCCAGCGGCATGGAGGACCCCAAGAACTGGGGCATCCAGTGCATGGTCAGCATCGCCAGGGAGATCCGGGACGGGAAGCTCACCGGGAAGATCTTCTCCCCCGTGGTGCTCACAGGCTATGTGCCGGACCTCCTGAAATCCATCAGCATGGTATCGGAGAAGGTGGAGCTGGGCGGCGGAGGCATGTGCGGCAAGGGCTACAAGGAGTGGGTGAAGGTGTCCGATGGCGGCCCCTACATCAAGGCAAGGATTCGCCTTGGTTAAGTGTGCAAATCGCGCTTTGATTTGCACCGATTATATGGATAGCAGGTGAGGAGGCAGATATGACAGAAAAGAATTTCATGGATAAAATATTGTCCGCCCTGAAAAAGAGCGGCGCGGCGCTATATCAGATCACGGAGACCAAAGAGGAGTCCGCGGAGCTGTTCTTCATCCGCAGGGCCCTGGACATGCAGCGGCAGAAGGAAATCCGCCAGGCGGCGGTGACGGTGTACAAGGATTTCTCCGAGGGAGACAGGCGGTTCTTAGGTTCGGCGGCCGTGCAGGTGCAGGACAGCTTCACGCAGGAGCAGATGGAGCAGATGTTCCGGGATGCCCTGTATGCCGCAGGGTTCGTAAAGAATCCTTACTATGAGCTGTACCATGGGACAGAGGAGCCCTCCCCGGAGGTGCTGGAGAAAGCCAGGCACCTGTCGGACAAGTCCCTGGCAGAGGTGGCGGGCTGCTTCGCGGATGCCCTGTTCGCGGAGGATACCGGGGAGGATGTCTTCCTGAACTCCGCTGAAATCTTTGCCACCAGGACTACATCCCATATCTTGAATTCAAGTGGCGTGGATGCATCCTACTGCAAAGGCAGGGTGAAGGGCGAGTTTGTGGCCCAGTGCATTTCAGGACAGGATGTGGAGACCTATGAGGATTTCTCATATGAGGATATGGACACCCAGGCCCTGCGCAGGAAGGTGCGGGATACCCTTGAGATGACCCGGGCCAGGGCCCAGGCAGTGACAGCCCCTCCCGCCGGGGAATACCGCGTCATCCTCTCCGGCACCTATGTGAAGGAGATATTCAGCTATTATGTGGAGCGCTCCAACATGTCCATGGTCTACCCGAAATATTCCTCGTTCCAGCCCGGCTGCGATGTACAGGCCGGGGAAGCCGGAAAGGACAGAATCAACCTGACTCTGAAGGCCACCGTGCCCTACAGCGCCGAGGGCATCCCCATGCGGGACAGGGAGCTGGTCAGGGACGGGGAGCTGAAGCTTCTCCACGGCGGCAACCGCTTTGCCTGTTACCTGAAGCAGGAGCCCACGGGAAACTACAGCAGCTACCAGGCTCCCGCAGGGAATGTCTCCCTGGAGGAGATGCGGCAGGAGCCCTATCTGGAGGTGGTGAACTTCTCCGACTTCCAGATGGACGCTTACAGCGGGCATTTCGGGGGCGAGATCAGGCTGGCTTTCCTCTATGACGGAGAGAAGCGGGTTCCCGTCACCGGCGGCTCCATCAACGGGAGCATCCTGGAGGCCCAGAAGAGCCTGGTATTCTCGAAAGAGACGCTGGTGGGCAACGATTTTGATGGCCCTGCGGCGGTATGCCTGGGCCGGGTCAATGTAGCCGGAAGCGCCGAAGGCTGAATTATATCTTTTTTCAAAAACCGGCTCTGCTGCTGGGGAAAAGTCCTGCCCCCGGCAGAGCCGGTTTTATCTGCATTCCAAAGGAGAAGCTGTATGGAACGTTTGCTGATCATAGAAGACGACGCGGACAACAATCAGATGATAAAGGAATACCTGGAATCCCAGGGATACGACTGCGCCCAGGCCTACTCCGGCAGCGAGGGAAAGCTCCTGTTCTCCATGGGGGAATTCGACCTGGTGCTGTTGGACCTGATGCTGCCGGGGATAGCGGGAGAGGAGCTGGTAAGGGAATTTTCCCGGAAAGCGCCCGTCATCGTGCTGTCGGCCAAAAGCGGCCTGGACAGCAAGGTGGCCGTGCTGAGCAGTGGAGCGGAGGACTATATCTGCAAGCCCTTTGCGCTGCCAGAGCTCCTGGTCCGGATTCAGGTGCAGCTGCGCAGGTGCGGGAAAAATGCCGATGCCACGGGGACGGAGCCGGATGGCAGGATTTATACCTACCGGGAATGGACGCTGTGCCCGGACAGGCAGGAAATGACCGCCGCCGGGATGCCTGTAGTGCTGACGAGGCATGAGCTTCTGATTCTGGAGCTGCTGATCCGGAATCCCAGGCGGGTATTTTCAAAACAGATGATCTATGAGTACGCCTGGGGGGAGGAATACCTGGCTGAAGACAAGACCATCAATGTCCACATCAGCAATATCCGCGCGAAGCTGAAGGAGAGCGGTACGGACAGCTATATCCAGACCGTCTGGGGGATGGGCTTTAAGCTGAGCTGAAACTTTACCCTTTCTTAAACCTTTTTGAACGCTTTTTGAACGCTTGTGGTTCAGAATAAGAATCAGATTAGGAAAGGAGAATTTCGGAATGGCACAAGAAAAGGAAAAGCTGGCCGTAGAGACTCTGGCGCTGACGAAGGTCTACAAGGGCAAAGCGGCCGTGGACCATCTGCACATGAAAGTGCGGGAGGGCGCGATCTACGGCTTCATCGGAAGGAACGGAGCCGGGAAATCCACCACGCTGAAAATGCTCTGCGGGCTGGCAAAGCCCACGGAGGGGGAAATCAGGCTGTTCGGGAAGCCGGCAGGAGACACATACGTGTCGAAGCGGCTGGGATGCCTGATTGAATCCACGGGATTGTATCCCAATATGACCGCAAGGCAGAACATGGTCATGAAAGCGAAATGCATGGGGCTGGCCGATGAGAAAAGCGTGGACAGGGTACTGGACTCCACGGGGTTAGCCAATGCAGGCGGCAAAAAGGTGCGCCATTTTTCCATGGGCATGAAACAGCGGCTGGGAATCGCCCTGGCGCTTTTGGGGAATCCGGATCTGTTGATTCTGGACGAACCCATCAATGGACTGGATCCGGAGGGCACGAGGGAGGTCAGGCAGCTTTTGTCCGCCCTCTGCCAGGAGGGAAAGACCCTCATCATCAGCTCCCACATCTTAGGCGAGCTGAGCAAGATGGCCACCCATTACGGCATCATCAAGGAGGGGAACCTGGTAGAGCAGATAGACAGGGAGAGCCTGGAGCAGAACTGCAGGGATTACTTCCAGATAGAGGTGGACGACAGCAAGCGCGCGCTGCCATTGATTTTGGAGCATCTGCATGGAATTGGAAGACAAATATGTGATAATGCAGGGCTGGCGCATGGTGCCGCAGAGCAGGTGCCGGATGTGCAGGCCGAGGTCATGGACGATGGGCGGATACGCCTGTATGGCCTGAAGGAGGGCGCATGGCTGAACCAGCTTCTCATCGAGAACCAGATACAGGTCTACTCCTCCGGATTCCACCACATGGATCTGGAAGAGTATTTCCTGAAGCGCATGGAAGAAGAGCATTCCATGGACAATCTGGAAGCGGGCGAGAATGGAAGAAGGGCATTCCAAGGAGGTAAAAGCTATGTTTAATCTGCTGCGCATGGATCTGTATCGTATCAGGAGGAGCAAATTCATCTATGTATGCTTTGTCTGCATGCTGGCGGTCATCGCGCTGTGCTATCTGCTGGTCTGGCTGATGGGCACGCCGGAGGGACAGAAGACCGCGCTGAAGATAGGGATGCTGGAGCTTAGCGAGCTGGAGGAGGGGCAGAACCTTCTGGAGGGCGCGAATCTGCTGGGGATGTTCCGGGAGTCCAATATGGATGGCGGATTGTACAATCTCATCTTCGGTATCGCTGTGGCGCTACTGGTATGCGGGGACTACCAACAGGGCTTCATGAAGAACATCATGTCCCTGCACAGGGAGCGCTGGACTTATATCGGCAGCAAGCTGATGGCCTCAGCCATCCTGAACCTCCTCTACCTGGTGGCAAGCTATGCCTTCACGGCGCTTATGAACCTGGTGTTCCAAGGCATGGTTCCCTGGGCGGACTGGCGGGAGACGCTGTTCTATCTGGGATGGGCCTGGGTGCTGACCACAGGCTTTGCCGCCCTGATCATCATGCTCTGCGTACTGAGCCGCAGCACTACCATCGGCGTGCTGGGAGCTGTGCTGCTTGGCAGCGGTCTGGTTGTGTCGCTGCTCCAAAGCATCACCAGTCAGTTCCATCTGGACGGTTGGGTGGAGTATACCATCTATTATAACCTGACGTTTGGCCCGTCTGCCTACACGTCCGCAGGCGATTTGAGAGGGGTGGCCGTGGGAATAGCGTTTTTGGCGATTTACGGCATCGCGTCCGTGGCCGCGGTGATGAAGCGCGATATCTGAAAATCTTAAACTTCAGGAGTTGCATATCCATAGAAAGGGCAGGGGGCGGTATGGAGATTTTTCTGGCGGTTGTCTGTGTGCTGTGTCTCTATCTGGGCTTTTTGTGCATTTGTTATAGAGATGAATTGTATTCACTTTACCGACAGCTTGAGGAGGTGGCGGACGGAAGCCATATAGAGCTGACCGTGAACAGCCGCCGGAAATCCGTGCTGGCCCTCTGCCGGATGCTGAATCATGTCCTGAGCGTCCGTGACAGGGACCGATTGCAGTACGAGCAGTCCCAAAGACAGCTCCAGCGCGACATCACCGGCCTGGCCCACGATATCCGGACCCCTCTCACCGGGGCCTTCGGGTATGTCCAGATGGCTCAGGCCTGCGATGACGCCGGAAAAAGATCCCGCTATCTGTGTGCCGTGGAGACCAGATTGTCAGAGCTGGAGGACATGCTGGAGGAGATGTTCCTGTATACAAAGGTGACCAGCGAGGATTACGAGCTGTCCCTGGAGGAGATTCAGGCGCTGCCCCTCCTTGGCGAATGCTGCCTGAGCCTGTACGCCAAATTCCAGGAGGCGGGCACGGCCCCTGTGGTGCGCTTTGAGTCGGAAAGCTTTCGGGTCATGGCGGACGAGGAGGCTCTGCGGCGCGTCTTCCTGAATCTGATTACAAACGCCCTGATTCACGGAGCGGGCGGAATCTCCATCGTCCAGACAGGGAACCGGATAGCCTTCGAAAATCCCATACCGGATGGGAACCTGCCAAATCCGGAACAGCTCTTCGACAGGTTCTATAAAAGCGACCCCGCCCGACGGAAGGGTTCCTCCGGCCTGGGGCTGTTCATCGTCCGGGAGCTGATGCGGAAGATGGGCGGGGAGGCTCAGGCCAGCCTGGACGGCCATCTGCTTCGGATCACGCTGTGCTTCTCGGAGGAGTTCACGGGGGATTTCCGGGGCTGAAAATCCCGTCGAAAAATTTTATGCTAAAAACTGTAAAAAACTGTTGACGTGCACGGCATTTATGATATAATAAGATTTGTGTATGGGCTATATGCGATACATAAAAAATAACCCAATCAGACATGTTGCTTGAGGGACTGAAGGGA
>CAOOJO010000075.1 GCA_948496895.1 uncultured Acetatifactor sp.
AAGACCCAGCTCTTCCATTCTCTGCTCCAGCACTTCCAGCTTGTCCTCGCGCTGGCTGCCGCCGATGATCTCCCCGATGCCGGGCACCAGGCAGTCCATGGCCGCCACGGTCTTCCCGTCCTCGTTGAGCTTCATGTAGAAGGCCTTGATTTCCTTGGGATAGTCCGTGACGAACACAGGGCGCTTGAACACCTCCTCGGTAAGGTAGCGCTCGTGCTCCGTCTGTAGGTCGCAGCCCCAGCTCACCTTGTAGTCGAAGGCGTCGTTGTGCTTTGAAAGAATCTCGATGGCTTCGGTGTAGGTCACATGGGCGAAGTCGGAATTCGCCACATGCTCCAGGCGCTCCAGCAGCCCCTTGTCCACGAACTGGTTGAAGAAGGCCATCTCCTCCGGCGCGTTCTCCAGGACGTAGCGGATGATGTACTTCAGCATGCTCTCCGCCAGCAGCATATCGTCCTTTAAGTCGGCGAAGGCCATCTCCGGCTCGATCATCCAGAACTCCGCCGCGTGGCGGGTGGTGTTGGAATTCTCCGCCCGGAAGGTGGGGCCGAAGGTATATATGTTTTTGAACGCAAGGGCGAACGTCTCGCCGTTTAGCTGGCCGCTGACCGTGAGGTTGGTGGGCTTGCCGAAGAAATCCTGGGAGAAGTCCACCTTGCCATCCGCAGTCTTCGGGATGTCGTTCAGATCCATGGTGGTCACCTGGAACATCTCCCCCGCGCCCTCGCAGTCGCTGCCCGTGATCAGGGGCGTGTGCACGTACACGAAGCCCCGCTCCATGAAGAAGCTGTGGATGGCGTAGGCGATCAGGGAGCGCACCCGGAACACCGCCTGGAAGGTGTTAGTCCTGGGGCGCAGGTGGGAGATGGTGCGCAGGTATTCGAAGGTGTGGCGCTTCTTCTGCAGGGGATAGTCCGCCGAGGACGGCCCCTCCACCGTCACCTCCGCCGCCTGCATCTCAAAGGGCTGCTTGGCGCTCGGCGTCTCCACGATCGTGCCCCTGACGATCAGGGCCGCGCCCACGTTCACCTTGCAGATCTCCCCGAAGTTGCCCAGGGCCTCCCCGTAGACCACCTGCAGCTGCTCGAAAAAGGTGCCGTCATTGATCATCAGGAAGCCGAAATTCTTGGAATCCCGGTTGCTCCTCACCCATCCTCCGATGGTCACTTCCTTTCCAATGTACTCCCCGCGGTTACGGTATAGCTCCTTGATGTCTGTCAATTCCATAGTTTCCTCATTTCCGCGCGCTCCGCATCCTGCGCGCTATTCATTTTTCGCTTTAATTTTGAATTATACCACAGATTTAGTTGCTTATCCATAGCTATCTGTGCTAAAATGAAAATTAGACAAAAAAGACAATCTTACGCAAGGAGGCCCATTGTTTATGAAACCATGGATAATTGTATTGATCGTGGTCGCGGTGCTGGCCGCGCTGATCGCCGTACTGTATTTCCTCGGAAAGAAAGCCCAGAAGAAGCAGGCCGAGCAGCAGGAGATGCTGGAGGCCAACAAGCAGACCGTCTCGATGCTGATCATCGACAAGAAGCGGATGAGGCTCAAGGACGCTGGGCTGCCCCAGATGGTCTTGGACCAGACGCCAAAGCTCATGCGCCGCTCCAAGCTCCCCATCGTCAAGGTCAAGGTGGGGCCCCAGATCATGTCCCTGATCTGCGATGAGAAGATTTTTGATTCGGTTCCGGTGAAGAAAGAGGTCAAGGCCGTGGTCAGCGGCATCTACGTGCTCAGCGTCCGGGGGCTCCACGGCAAGATTGAGATGGCTCCCCCCAAGAAGAAGAGCCGTTTCCGCAGGGCTCTGGAGGCCGCCCAGGAGAAGGCTGGGGCGAAGCCTGTGAAGTAGAGGAGGAAGCAAACGGTGCAGTCCCGCAAAAGGACTGCACCGTTTTTTCGATTCCCCGTCACAGATCATCCCACGTCTGGCTCGTCCCGCAGGGTAATGGTGCCCGGAGCCTTCCCCTCCGTCTCGAAGAGGATGATCTCGTTCTCCCCCTGTCTCAGCAGGGGCCCGGGGATGTAGAGCCGCTTCTGAGGCCCTATCTCCCAGAACCTTCCAATATTAAATCCGTTCACGAAGGCGCAGCCCTTCCCCCATCCTTCGAAGTCAAGGAAGGTGTCCCCAATCTCCTCCACGTTGAAGACGAAACGGTAGAACGCCGGCGTGCCTGGCAGGTACTCCCGGCCAAAATCCACCTTGTCCACATTGTCCAGGGGCAGGGGGTACTGCGTCCAGTGGTTGTGCATATGTCCGTTGATCTGCACGCACTGGTCGATGCCCTTGCGCTGGCGCTCCATGTAGGTGCCGAAGTTCACCCGGCCCATGTTCTCCATGAGGATGTCCAGCCTGGCATTTTTCTCTGCGGGCAGGTTCAGCTCCCGCTCCTCCAAAAGCTCCCTGTCGTACATGGTCGCTATCAGCTTGTCATCCAGCAGGATGTCCGCCCTGTCGTTTGCCCCCCAGAGCCTGATTTTTTCCAGGTTCTCCTCCGTGTGCAGCGTGGTGCGGTACAGGATGTAGCCGTAGTTCTGGCCCAGGCGCTCCATGGACTGGGGCCAGACGCTCTCCGTCCCTTTGCTGATGCTCTCCAAAGTGGACACCAGGCTCACCCTTTCGCAGCTCTCCAATGTACCGTATGCTTTCCTGCGGATTTCCGTGGAGAGCTCCATCTCCGGCAGAGCAGCGTATTTCCCAATGACCTCCCGGTAGCGGCGGTACTTCTCCGTGATCCGGCCATCCTCGGTGAGCACCGCGTCATAGTCGTAGGAGGTCACGTCCGGGGTCAGCTCGTCGTAATAGTTGGAGCCGTTCATGAAGCCGAAATTGGTGCCGCCCTCGAACATGTAGATGTTCACATGGCCCAGCTCCAGCATCTTGTCCAGGTCCTTTACGCTCTCCTCCAGGTTGCCCCGCATATGGCCCCCGTTGCCCCAGTGGTCGAACCAGCCCACCCAGAACTCCGTGCACATCAGGGGCCCGCCGTCCGTGTACTTCTGCAGCGTCCCGAAGCGCTCCTCGGTCCTGGAGCCGAAGTTCCCCGTGGGCAGGGCGCCGGGAAGCTTCCCGCCGTTCAGGCTCTCCGGGAAGGGGCCGTCCGAGGTCACCAGAGGCACCTCCACGCCGTTGTCTGTCATCAGCCTCCTGATCTGCGCCAGGTAATCTCTGTCATTGGCGTAATACCCGTACTCGTTCTCCACCTGCATGAGGATCACGGGGCCGCCCTTGGTGCACTGCCAGGGGGTGAGCTTCGGGAGCAGCACCTTGTAATACTCCTCCACATGCCGCAGGAAGGGGCCGTAGCTCACCCGCAGCCGCATGCCGTCCTCTCTGAGCAGCCAGGCGGGCAGGCCGCCGAACTCCCATTCCGCGCAGATGTAGGGCGAGGGCCTGACGATCACGTACAGGCCCAGCTCCTGGGCCAGCCGGATGAAGCCCTCGATGTCCAGCATCCCCTCAAAGCGAAACTGCCCCTTTTCCTGCTCGTGCATGTTCCAGGGGATGTAGGTCTCCACCGTGTTGCAGCCCATGCATTTCAGCTTCTCCAGCCTGTCCCGCCAGTACTGCGGCACGATTCGGAAATAGTGCACCGCCCCGGAGATGATTCGGACGGGCTTTCCGTCCAGATAGAAATTGTCCCTGATTTCAAATGTGCTCATAATAACCCCTCATTCCATCGCAATATTATAATTTTATAGTACTTCTTTTAAACATAGGCACCTTCTGACACCGGTTTCAAATAGAGTATACCACATCATGGCAGAAATGACAAGAACAGGGACTTTGCTACCGTTTGCCAAAAAAGGGAGCGCCTCCCCCTCTCGGCTTCAGCGCTCCCTCGCATGTACATTTTACATTCCGTTCCGGCTTATTTATACAGCTCGTCGAACTGTCTCTGCAGCTCTGCGGTGACATCATTGATGCCGGCGGCTTCCAGAGCGGCCTGGTACTCAGCTACGATTTCCTCAGCAGTGCCGGAGTACTTACCGAAGGCAATCTGCTTCATGTAGTTGGTATGCACCTCGTTGATGTTGGAGATCTGTCCCTCGATGGAATCCACCTCAGGCACGAACTGGCCGTAAGGATACTCGATCTTGATGCCGTCATACTCTGCGTACATAGCATCGATTTTGTCCCATGCCCTGGTAGCGTCCTTCACTTCCAGGTCATCGTTACGTCCCCACCAGAAGTTGGTCATGCCGTTGATGTTGTCGGTGTCGCTGTTGTAGCCCTCAGGGATGATTCTCATGCCCTGGTCGTCGGTATCCCATGAAACGCCCTTGATGCCGTAGTTGAACAGGGTATAGCAGTCGGGATCGTTCCTCAGCAGGTCATATACCATCAGAGCCCTCTCGGGGTTGGCGCTGCCTGCGGAAACAGCCATGGCACCGTGGGTGATGGAAAGGGCCACCACGTTCTTGCTCTCCTCGCCAAAGTAGAAGAATCCGCTCTCAGCGTTCTCGTCCTCCTGATAGATCTTGTTGGCCTCTGTATGGCTTACCAGGTCTGTCCAGGTCTGGGTATGGTGCTGCTCGGCAGCGACCTTGCCGATACGATAGTCGTCACGGTTGGTGGATGTGGTGTTGTTCAGCACGTCCGTCTTCCATACGCCGATTTCATCCCACTCCTTCATCATCTTCGCGAACTCTACCAGGGAATCCGTGTCGGTCATGTAAGGAGAGTAAACGGTGTACAGGTCGTCCTTGGTGCCGCCCCACATAGCGCCGGAGTTGATGCCGTCGATGGCTACGTAGTTGGAATGGGAAGCGATCCAGCCGCCCACCATGGTGGCATACTGGGTGCCGTCGGAATCCCAGGGGGTGATGTCAGGCTTGTTCTCCTTCACCCACTTAAAGTAGGTGGTCATATCCTCCCAGCTGTGCACGCCGTCAGCCAGGCCCGCTTCCTTCGCCCAGTCCAGACGATAGGTGAAGCCGTGGTTGGTCCACTGTGCGTAATTGTCCTCGGGAATCAGATAGATCTCACCGTTGTACTTGCACAGCTCCCAGTTCTCGGCGGGAACGCTGGCCCAAGTCTGGGGCGCGTAGGTCTGCAGCATCTCCTCGGACAGTTCCAGGAAAGCGCCGTTCTTGGAATTCGGCCATGCATCCAGCCAGTCGGAAGCGGTGCCTACCAGGTCTACGGTGCCGTCCATACGGGCCAGTGTCAGGTTGTAATTGGAAAGATAGTCTGTCCAGGAGATGTAGTAGATATCCAGCTCCGCGTTCACCTTCTCGGTGAGGATCGCGTTGAGCTCCGCCATCATCTCGTCAAGACGGGCCTTGGCATCGCCTGAAGGCGCGTCACCTGTGGTCATGTAGTTGATGACCACATGCTCAGAGGTGTCGATGTCCCCTGCCGCGGCTGCTTCGCCGCCTGCGGACTCTTCCTCTGCGGAGGATTCCTCTTCCCCTGCGTCAGAAGCCTCGGGAGACTCTTCCGCGCTGCTCTCCGCCCCGCTGGATTCAGGCGCGGAGCTCTGCTGACTGTCGTTACCGCCGCAGGCTGTCATGCCCAGAACCATCGTTGCGGCAAGTAATGCTGCGATTACTTTCTTTTTCATCTTTTTTCCTCCATTTCATTATGGTTTTTATAGATAACTCCCGGGAGCCCATGCGGCTCCCGCAGGAGCTATTTATCATTATTGATAATTATGAATAGCACAGATCCCTCTGCGTCATCCTTTCACTGCGCCTACGGTGATGCCGCTGATGAAGTACTTCTGCACGAAGGGATACAGCAGGACGATGGGGCCGGTGGCCAGCACAGCGTTTGCCATCTTGATCGTCTCCTGGGGGATGTCCGCCAGGTTGATGTACTGTCCCGCCACGGAGTTCCTCAGCATGTCGTTTTTGTTCACGATTTCATACAGCATGTACTGCAGGGGCTTCACCGCCACCTTGGAGCTCAGGAACAGGGAGGACTGATACCACTCGTTCCAGTAGCTCAATGCCAGGAACAGGCCGATGGTGGCCAGCGCGGGCTTTAGCATGGGCAGGATCAGGGACACGAATATCCTGAAGTCCCCGGCCCCGTCTATCTTGCCCGACTCCGTGATCTCGTGGGGGATGGCCTTCACGAAGTTCTTCATCAATATGATCAGCCAGGGCGACATCAGCAGGGGCAGCAGCACCGCTAGGTAGCTATCCGTCAGATGGTAGGTCTGGGTCATCAGCAGATAGTAAGGGGCCAGGCCCGCCTGGAACAGGCTGGTGAAGTAGATGAAGAAGGAGATGCCGTTGCGGAAAGAGAAATCCTTCCTCTGCAGCGCGTAGCCCGTCATGGAGATGATGGACAGGCCCACGCTGGTGCCCACTGCCGTCATCAGGATGGTCAGCAGATAGGACTTCCAGATGCCTCCGCTCTTGGTGACCATCTTATAGGCCTCCAGGCTGAAATCCTTGGGGATAATCTGAACCCCCTCCGCCCGCACCATGGCCTCGCTGGTGAAAGAGGTCCCTATGATGACCAAAAACGGCAGGATGCAGCAGATTGTGTAAAACGTGATGAACGCGTATCCAAAGCCTCTGATCACTTTATCTGATGTGCCAAGCTTCACCTTGGCGCCGGATTCGGCTAAATCTTTGTCTTGCTTTGCCATTTTGATGCCTCCTTCCTTAGAACAGCGAATAATCGGGGTCTATCTTCTTCACTATGGTGTTCACTGTCATGACGATCACGAAGCCGATCACCGACTGGTACAGGCCCACCGCAGACGCTCTGGAGAAGTTGAACTCTGCCACGGTGGCGCGGTACACGTAGGTCTCGATGATGTCCGTGGTGCTGTACAGCAGCGGGTTGGTGCCCACCACGTTATAGAACAGGCCGAAATTGCCTTTCACGATGCCGCCCAGGGCGAAGAGCAGCAGCACCACGATCGTGGGCTTCAAGCTGGGAAGGAGTATGTAGCGTATCCTCTGGAAGCCGTTGGCCCCGTCCACCTTTGCCGCCTCTATCATCTCGGCGTCGATGCCGCAGATGGCCGCGAAGTATACCACGGAATTGTATCCCGTCTGCTGCCACAGGTAGATGATGACCAATAGCACCGGCCACACCCCCGGCGTGGAGTAGGGCTGCCACAGAGACTCTTCCGCCACCCCCAGACTCCTCAGGATCCCGTTCACAAGGCCGGAGTCAAAGTTCAGCAGGTAGAAGACCAATATGCCCACCAGAACCTGGGAGATGAAATAGGGCAGGAACATCACCGTCTGGGAAGCCTTCTTGAACCATTTGCTCTGCATCTCGTTCAGCAGGATGGCCACGAACACCGCCAGGAAGTTGCCCAGGATGATAAAGGCCAGATTGTACAGCACTGTGTTCTTGGTCAGCTCGAACAATTTTCCCGAAGTGGCCAGGAACTTGAAATTGTCCAGTCCGATGAACCTGCTGCCAAAGATGCCGTCCCGGTAGTTGTACTTCACGAAGGCTACCCAGATGCCCGGCAGAGGCGCATAGCTGAAAGCGATAAAAAAGATGATTGCCGGCAGGCACATCAGTATCAGGATACGGTGCCTGACAATCTTTTCCCACAGCGTGAGATGCTTCACCTGTACCGCGGGCTTTGATTCCTGCTTGTTTTTGGACATTTACTCTCACTCTCCCATTCCTGTTTTTTCATGTAAACAGATTGCTTGTTCTGCAATCGGTTTCATGTTCTTAGGGTATCATTGTAATTGAAAAATGTCAATATATATTTTGGGATTAATATCGATTTTGGAAGTTATCCACAGTTTTTGCTCTCTGATTTTGTATATTATTTACAATGGCTTTTTATGGCACCAAAAAAGAGAGGATATTCCATCCTCTCTTTCTCGTCTTTTCGATTTTATTCCTGCAATCGGTATCACATTTCTGTACCGCCGCTGTCTTTACGCGGGCGCGGACACCATATCACCGCGCCCTGGCCGGGCCGCTGCTCTCCCGCACCACCAAGGTGGGCTCCAGCATCTGCAGCTTCGGAATCTCCTTCCCCTCCAGGGCCCCTATGGCGGTCTCCACCAGCTTCCGTCCCAGGTTCCCGTAGTCGTAGTCGATGCTGGTGAGCTTGGGGATCAGCATCTCGGCGATGTAGGTATTGTCGTAGCTGACCAGGGAGATGTCCTCAGGTATCCGGTAGCCGTGCTCCGTGAGGCTGCGGGCGATGCCTGCCGCGGAGAAATCGTTGATGGCGATCACCGCCGTCGGAACGATTCCCGCGTCCAGCATCCTGTTCATCTCCGCATAGGCCCCCGCGTCGTTATAGTGCCCCGCCTCCTGCACCAGCTCCGGCCGGAAGGGAATCTGGTTCTGCTTCAGCAGCTGCTTGTACCGCTGTATCTTCTCAAAGGTGGACAGCACGTCCGCCCGGCCGCCCACCAGCGCGATCTCCCTGTGCCCCAGGCCAATCAGATGCTCCATCAGCAGATCCATGGTCTTCCTGGCATTGATCTGCACCTGAAAGCACTGGGTGCCGTCCAGCTTGCCGTTGATCACCATGGGGATCCGCTCCGGCATGGCGTTCACCAGCTCCACGTACTCCAGATTGGACACCAGGTCGTCCACCCTGCCGCCCAGCTGGATCACAGCGTCCACCCGCTGCTCCTGGAGCTTCTCCAGCTGCTGCCGCTCCAGTCCGGCCTCCCCCAGGGAATTGCACAGCAGCACCGTGTACCCCTGCCTCCTGGCCTCCAGCTCGCAGGCCACGAAGACCTCGGAATAGAATGGGTTCCTCACGTCCGCGGTGATGATGCCGATGACCCTGCTGTGCGTATCCGACAGCCCCCTGGCCATGGCGTTGGGTGTGAAATTATATTTTTCGATGAGCTCCTGGATCTTCTGCTTCTTCTCCGGCCTGACCCTGGCGCTGTTCGTCAGCACCCGGGAGACCGTGGCGGGGGATACCCCCGCCTCCTTCGCTATGTCATAGATAGTGATGCTTTTCCCGACTGTTTTTTTGCCTACGTCCATATGCAGTACCTCTTCCTTACCCTCTTACCTGAAACCGCTTTCCCCCTCTCATCATATGATTTTTCGTGATGAATGTCAAGAGAGTTTCTGAATGCGCCTGCCCTCGTCACTCACCGCTCTCCTCCGGCACCCACGCCCTGCCGAACTCCGTGTCCCGGAACAGCTCGGTCAGCCCGGTGATCTGCTTCAGGCGCAGGATTTCGTCCGGATCCATGCCTAAGTGCCTGGAGATCCAGGCATCGCTCCTGCCGATCTCATGGAGCTCCCGCACGATGTTGCTCATCAGCTCCACATCGTGGGAGCCCCTGGCCCTGTTGTGGCGGATGGTGCTGGCCATGCGCTGATCCAGGGGCTTGTCTATCACCGTCACGGGCAGCATGCCCTCCTCC
>CAOOJO010000076.1 GCA_948496895.1 uncultured Acetatifactor sp.
CCCGGCATCGGGGAGATCATCGGCGGCAGCCAGAGGGAGGACAAGCTGGAGCTTCTGGAGCGGCGCATGGAGGAGCTGGGGCTGAACAAGGAGGACTACGGCTTCTACCTGGATCTGCGCAGGTTCGGCTCCGTGCGGCACGCGGGCTTCGGCTTGGGCTTCGAGCGCTGCGTCATGTACCTCACGGGCATGGGGAACATCCGGGACGTGGTGCCCTTCCCCAGGACGGTGAAGAACTGCGATTTATAATATCTTAAGGTTTTAGAGGATGAAAAAAGCTTCAATATATGGTATGCTGGATTTATGAGAAAAAAAATAAAGACATTCCTTAATTTCATATTGATCGGAGGCCTGGCCGCCCTGCTGGCGTATACAGGCATTTCACAGTCCATGACGGCTCAGGCCACCAACGAGGGCGAGGTGCAGGGCCAGATTGACCAGCACACCAATGAGCTGAACCAGGCCAACCAGAGGGTGTCGGCCCTGGAGACGGAGCAGGACATCCTTCAGGAGCAGATAGACGATTTCAACGCCGAGCTGGCAAACACCATGGCCAGCATCGGTGCCATGGAAGATCAATTGGCCGCCAAGGAGGCGGAGCTCACCGCCAAGGAGGGGGAGATTGCCGCCAAGGAGGAGGAAATCGTCCGAAAGAAGCAGGAGATCGAGCAGACCCAGGCGGAGTATGAGGCGGCTGTGGCCAGGGAGGAGGCCCAGCGGGAGAATATGGCGGTCTGCGCCCGGATGATGTACGAGCGGGGGGAGACCTCCTATCTGGATGCCCTGTTGGAGGGCAAGGGCCTGGCGGATATCCTGAACAGGATGGATCAGGTGGAGAAGGTATACGAGTACGAGAACACGGTACTGATGGATTACATCACCGTGAAGAACCAGGTGCACGATCTGTGGGATCTGCTTGTGGCGGAGAAAGCGGGCTTAGAGGACGACAAGGTGCAGCTGGAGGCGGACAGGGAGCAGCTTGCCGCGGCCAAGCAGCAGCTGGAATCGGACAAGGCGGGACTTCAGCAGCAGAAGTCCTATCTGGACGGCATGCTGGCCCAGAAGAAGCGGGAATCCGCCAACTATGAGGAGGAAATCAGACAGGCCAGGGCGGCAGCGGCTACGGCCAAGCAGCTCTTGAAGCAGGATCAGGAAAGACTGCGGCAGCTACAGAGCGGTAACGGCGGGGCTGCGGGCACAGGCGGCGGCACCGGAGGGTCCACAGGCGGCGCTTCATCCGGGGGCACTGGCGGTTCCGGCGGCGGTTCCGCAAGCGGCGGCTCATCCGGCGGCAGCGGCACAGGGCAGCAGATAGCGAATTACGCCTGCCAGTTCGTGGGCAACCCTTACGTGATGGGCGGCACCAGCCTGACAGGAGGAGCGGATTGTTCCGGATTCGTCTACCGGGTATACGGCGATTTCGGCTACAGTCTCCCCAGAACCTCCTACCAGCAGGAGACTGCCGGCGTGGGGGTGAGCTATGAGAGCGCCCAGCCCGGGGACATCATCTGCTATACCGGCCATGTGGGAATCTATATCGGGAACGGGCAGATCGTCCATGCCAGCAACAGCGCCCCCTATCCCGCCGGCGGCATCAAAATCAGCAACGCTACGTACAGATCCATTGTGGCGGTGCGCAGAATCGTGAATTAAAAGTCGACATACCAAAGAAAAGGAGACGGGGAGTCCGGCAGGCTTAGATTGGCCGCCCTGTGGAGGATGGGACAGGAGTCGAGATGGAGAGAGAGGAAATCGAGGAAGCATTACGGCATATTTCCGGCAGGACCAGCGTATATTACAGGAACCTGGTCACCGGCGCTACGATCGGCATCCGGGAGGAGCTTCCCATGATGGCGGCCAGCGTCATCAAGATTCCCATCCTGGTGGAAGCCTTCCACCAGATTCGGACGGGCGAACATACAAAGAACGAGATATATGTGCTGCAGGAGGGAGATAAAAGGCCCTCCTGCGGCTGTTTGAACCGGATGCACGCAGGGCTTTCCGTGACCTACGAGGATCTGTGCAACCTGATGATCATCCTGAGCGACAATTCCGCCACCAACATCCTGATTGGGCTCCTGGGAGGCATGGACAGGATCAACGGGGATTTGCGGGAGATGGGCTATGAGACCCTGCAGGTGAACAGGCTGCTCTTCGACAGGGAGGCTTCCGAGAGGGGCATCCAGAACTATGTGTCCGCGGCGGAGATTGGGGACATGCTGGAGCGGATGTACCGCGGCAATCTGATAGATGTGGAATCTTCCGGGGATATGCTGGATATATTAAAGGAGCAGAGGTTGAACGGGAAGTTCCCCTTCCGGTTCCGGGGCCGGATTCCCATAGCCCACAAGACCGGGGAGGACGACGGCATCACCCATGATGTGGGCATCTTCTACGCGGAGGAGCCCTTTGTGCTGTGCTGCCTGGGGAATGGGACGGACTGCCCGGCCTATGACCGGTTCATGCAGGATCTGGCCTGGCGGTTCTACGAGGAAAGGACAAAACAGTAGAATCGGCCAGGGCAGCCTGCCGATAGGTGGAGATAAGCCGCAGAAGGCCACAAAATGAGAGCCTGGGGCGGCGGAAGGCGAGGAGACATGAAAGCGATTGCAGGAAAAGCCATAGTGCCCTTGCGGGAACGGCCGACCTCCGGGACGACTTTGGACGATGAGCTGCTCTACGGCATGGTGGTGGAGGTTCTGGAGGAGGCGGCGGACGAGGAGGAAGGGGAGGCTGTTCCCTGGGTGTCAGTCCGGACGCCGTATCGTTATACGGGGTACTGTAAGAAGGAAGACCTGATTCTGGATCAGGCGCGGGTGGCGGCCTGGGAGGCCGGGGAGCCGTGCGTGGTCATGCAGGGCTTTGCGGACGTGCTGGACGAACCACGGGTACAGGGCGTGTGCCTGGAGTCCCTGGCGAGGGGCGGCAGGCTCCTGGCGCCCAGGGAAGAGGCTGGGGAGGAAGATGCCCCTGGGGAAGCGGGCTGGGTCTGCGTGGAGCTGGCGGACGGCAGGCGGGGATATACCAAGGAGAAATTCCTGGGCCCATATTACGGGACGGCTTTCACGGCGGACGAGGACGCGTTCCGCAAGCGCCTGGTGGAGATGGCGAAGGGGTATCTGGGCACCCAGTACCGCTGGGGCGGGAAGAGCACATTAGGCATAGACTGCTCTGGCCTGACCAGCATGTGCTACATGCTCTGCGGGGTCTATATCTACCGCAACGCCGGGTACGTGGACGGCTTCGCGGTGCACGAGATTCCCGTGGCGGAGAAGAAGCCGGGGGACCTGCTGTACTTCCCGGGCCACATCGCCATGTACATCGGGGACGACAGGTACATCCACTCCACCGGGAGGAACGGGGACGACGGGGTCGTCGTCAATAGCCTGAACCCTGCCCATGAGGACTTTCGGGAAGATTTGCTTAAAATGCTGGAGCGTGCGGCAAGCATGTTCTGACGGCGCGTCTGGGGAAGCGGCTGGAGGAGAGAGCCGCGGGCTTTCGCGGGTTTTTATCAATCAGATGAAATGAGGTTTGATGTCCATGAAGATAATTATAGCCGGCAACGGAAAGATGGGGGCCGCGCTGACCAGCCAGTTGGCCGCCGAGGGAGACGATCTGACCCTGATCGACTCCAACCTGAAGGTATTGGAATCCAGCGAGGAGCGGTACGACATCATGGTGGTGCACGGGAACTGCGCCTCCATGGAGGTGCTGACCCAGGCGGGGGTGAAGGAGGCCGACCTGCTGATCGCCATGGCGGGGGCGGACGAGGTGAACCTCCTGTGCTGCATGACGGCCCACGGCCTGAATCCCGATATCCATACCATCGCCAGGGTCTGCAACCCGGAATACACCAACCAGATTTACGCCATGCGGGACATGTTCGGCCTGTCCATGGTGGTGAACCCTGAGAGACAGGCGGCCACGGAGATTGAGCGCCTTTTGAAGTATCCGGGGTTCTTGAAGCGGGACACCTTCACCAAGGGCCGGGTGGAGATTGTGGAGCTGCGGATAGACGAGCGCAGCAAGCTGTGCAACGTGGCCCTGAACGATATGGACGGCATAGTCAAGTGCAAAACCCTGGTCTGCGCCGTGCTGCGGGACGGCAAGGCGGTGGCCCCGGGAGGAAATTTCGTGCTCCGGGCGGGCGACCGCATCTACGTCACGGCCTTCACGAACGTCCTGGCCACCTTGCTTAAGAACCTGGGGGTAGTCACCCACAAGGTGAAGCGGGTGATGCTCTGCGGCGGCGGGCGGGTCAGCTACTACCTGGCCAGCCAGCTCCAGAACAGCGGCATCCAGGTGCAGATCGTAGAGCAGAATGCGGAACGGTGCAGGCAGCTTTCGGCCATGCTCCCTAACGCCTGCATCATCCAGGGGGATTCCAGCAGCCAGTTCCTGCTGGAGAGCGAGGGGATTTCCGGATGCGACGCCCTGGCCACCATGACGGGCATGGACGAGCTGAACATGATCATCTCCCTCTACGGGCTGAGCTGCGGCGTGCCCCAGGTGATCACCAAGCTGGGGCATATCGAGAATACGGACCTTCTGGGCAACCTGTCTTTGGGAAGCGTGGTCAGCCCCAAGGAGCTGTGCTGCAATACCATCGTGCAGTATGTGAGGGCCATGAAGAACCAGACCGGCGCGGCCCTGACGGTGCACACCATAGCGGACGGCCAGGCGGAGGCCATGGAGTTCCTGGCGGACGAGAGGACGAAGAACTGCGGCAGGCCCCTGAAGACCCTGAAGCTGAAGAAGGGCGTACTGGTGGTGTGCATCTCCAAGGGCGCGAGGATGGAAATTCCGAACGGCGACTCGTATTTCAATATAGGGGATATCGTCTATGTGGTCACGGGCAGGGAGAGGACGATCTATCAGCTCAACGATATTTTCGAGTAGGATGAATCTGGCATAGGGGTGTAAAGAATAGACATGAACTATAAGATGATGGGAAAGTTCATCGGCAGGATACTGATGGTGGAGGCCGTATTCATGGTGCCCGCCATGCTGATCAGCCTGTGGGAGAGGGAATTCGGGGCGGTGACCGCCTTCATGTGGAGCCTGGGGGCCATCCTCCTGGCGGCGGGAGGGCTGCTGTGGCTGGGCAGGGGCTCCCAGAAGAAGTTTTATGCCAGGGAGGGGCTGGCCTGCGTGGGCCTGAGCTGGATCGCCATGAGCCTGTTGGGCTGCCTGCCCTTTTTTCTTTCAGGGGTGATGCCCAACTATATCGATGCCCTGTTCGAGATCGTATCCGGCTTCACCACCACAGGGGCGTCCATCCTGCCGGCGGTGGAGGACGTGCCCAGGGGCATCCTGTACTGGAGGAGCTTCAGCCACTGGCTGGGGGGCATGGGGGTGCTGGTGTTCCTGCTGGCCATTTCCTCCTCCGGGGGCAACGGCTTCACCATGCACCTGCTTAGGGCCGAGAGCCCGGGACCCAACGTGGGGAAGCTGGTGCCGAAGATGAAGAAGACGGCTACGATTCTGTACCTGATATACATCCTGCTGACGGTGCTGGACGTCATCTTCCTGCTGCTGGGGGACATGCCTCTGTTCGAGGCGCTCTGCACGGCCTTTGGAACCGTGGGGACAGGGGGCTTCGGCGTGAAGAACGACAGCATGGCCAGCTACAGCCCCTACATCCAGAATGTCTGCACGGTGTTCATGCTGCTGTGCGGGGTGAACTTCAGCTGTTATTACCTGCTGCTGGTGAAGCAAGTAAGAAGCGTACTCAAGGACGAGGAGCTGCGGCTGTACCTGGGGGTGGCGCTGGGCAGCATAGCGCTGATCGTATGGAACCTGCGGGGATTTTACGGCACCCTGAGCGAGACCGTGCGCCATGCCGCCTTCCAGGTGGTGACCATCATGACCACCACAGGCTTCGCTACTACGGACTATGAGCTTTGGCCGGGATTGTCCAAGGCTATTCTGCTGTGCCTGATGATTCTGGGGGCCAGCGCGGGCAGTACGGGGGGCGGCTTCAAATGCGGCAGGGCCCTGCTGGTGATGAAGAGCCTGCACAGGAGCGTGCGCCAGGTGGTGCACCCCCAGAAGGTGGAGGTGGTGCGGCTCAATGGTCATACGGTAGACGAGAAGGTGCTGCAGAACACCAATGCCTATCTGGCGGCTTACGCAATCGTCACGGTGCTGAGCTTCCTGCTGATTTCCGTGGACGGCTTTTCCATAACTACGAACCTGTCGGCGGTGCTGGCCTGCTTCAATAATATCGGCCCCGGCTTCGAGGCGGTGGGGCCCACCTGTAACTATGCCGCTTACAGCGGATTTTCCAAGCTGGTGCTGACCTGGGACATGCTGGCGGGGCGGCTGGAGATTTTCCCCATTCTGATACTGGTGACCAGGTCTACCTGGCGGCACCGCTAGGAGATTGGGAGATTCGTAAAGAGAGCTTATTATTTTCATTTTTGACTTGCCATCCTGTGGGAATGGATTTATACTGAGTCTATATACGGAAAGAACGTTAAGGAGGGCAATCGATATGATTAAACTGACACCGCCCATGGGGTGGAATTCCTGGAACACCTATGGGGAGAACATCAACGAGCAGCTAATCTACGAGACGGCGGACGCCATGGTGGAGAAGGGGCTGCCCCAGAAGGGCTATGAGTACCTGGTCATCGACGACTGCTGGTCGCTGAAGGACAGGGACGCGCAGGAACGCCTGGTGGCGGATCCGGTGAAGTTCCCCCAGGGCATGAAGGCAGTGGCGGACTACGTCCATTCCAAGGGCCTGAAGTTCGGCATGTATTCCTGCGCGGGGAACCTGACCTGCGCAGGATATCCGGGAAGCTTCGAGCATGAGTTCATTGACGCGGAGACCTTCGCGGCGTGGGGCGTGGATTTCCTGAAGTACGACTACTGCTACCACAGCCCCATCATCCCCGGGAAATATCTGTACCGGCGCATGGGGCTGGCTTTGGAGAACTGCGGACGTGACATCCTGTTCTCCGCCTGCTCCTGGGGCGCGGACGAGACCCATGAGTGGATCAAGACCACGGGGGCTTCCATGTGGCGCTCCACAGGGGATATCTTCGATACCTGGGAGTCCGTCAAGACCCTGACCCGCCAGCAGGAGAAGCTCCATCCCTACAATGGAGTGGGATGCTTCAACGACATGGACATGCTGATCGTAGGCATGTACGGCAAGGGCAACGTAGGGCTCCAGGGCTGCAACGATACCCAGTACAGGACCCACTTCTCCATCTGGGCCTTCATGGGGTCGCCTCTGATGATTGGCTGCGACATCCGAAACATGAGCCAGGCCGCGCTGGAGATACTGGGCAATGAGGAGATCATCCGCATCAACCAGGACAGGCTCTGCCGTCAGCCGGTGAAGCTGGTGGGCAACTGGTCCGGGGAGGATCTGCTCCTGTATTCCAGGCAGCTTGAGAATGGAGACATAGCTATCGGCATGTTCAACCTGGGCGAGGGCAAGGCCGTGGCCAGGCTGAACCTGGACGAGCTGGGTCTGCCCTTCAGCACGGGCAGGACGCTGGACGCCACGGAGCTGTGGAGCGGTGAAAAGGTGGAGATCAAGAACGCCACCATGATCCGGGAGCTGGAGCCCTTCGGCTGCGCCATGATCCGGGCCAAGGTGGTCAGGCTGTGACAGGCGGCTGCATGCAGTGCGGCAAGGCCCTTACCTTCAACGAGGTAGGGGCCTATAAGAAATTTGTGAACCGGGGGAGCACAAGCTTCCTGTGCAAGACATGCCTGGCGGCGAAGCTGGGGGTGACAGTGGAGCAGATTGACGAAAAAATCGACCAGTTCAGGGCACAGGGATGTACCCTGTTCGTGTAGAAGAGCTATGGGTCTGGCTGGCGCGACTGGCCGGACCCTTTCCATGTACAGGCATCCCCTGCACGTTGTACAGGCATCTGGCTGCGCAGGCTCATGGAGAGGCTGATATCATGGAAGCCACGGAAGCGGCGCAGAGGGCGGCGCGGGGAGAACCGGAAAGGATAAGGCAGGGATACATATGAAAAATGCATGGAGGATGGGGATAGCGCTGCTGTGCCTTGGACTGTGGCTGGGAATGGGGGCGCGGGCGATGGCTTCGGAAGGAACGGTTCCCACGTTTAATGACGGTGACGTGGTAGGATTCATCGGCGACAGCATTACCCATGTGACCTATTCGGATCATGGCTATGTGGAGCTGATGGAGCAGTATTATCTGAGCCGTTTCCCGGAGCGACAGATAGAATTCCGCAATCTGGGCGTGGACGGCCACAAGGCCAGCGATTTCCTGGATATCTATGACATGGATCCCGGGCTGCGGGGGCTGGACAGGGCGGTCATCATGCTGGGGACGAATGAAGCCATCCTGGGGCTTCCCACGGAGGAGTACATAGGCGAGATGGAACGGTTGATAGGGCGGCTGAAGGAGGATGGCCTTGCGGGGGAGGATATCCTGATTCTCTCCCCGCCCATTTGCGATGAGAACTGGGCCGGGAATAGTGGGTGGGCCTATGAGGACAGGGTGCTGGAATATATGGAGAAGCTGGAGGATGGGGCCCGGGAATGGGGCGTGGGCTATCTGGATTTCCATACGCCTATGGCCCGCCTGACAGCGCAGATTCAGGAAGAGGATGCCGCTGATTCCCTGACCAGGGACAGCATCCATCCAAATGCTATGGGGCACAGGCTGATTGCCTTCTATATCTTGCGGGCTCAGGGGTTTGGGGATGAATCACTGTCTGAATCACGTTTTTTAGAAAACGGCGTAACGGATTGCGCCCGGGACGAGCTCAAAGATTTCTACCGAGGTGAAAAGGGGATGTGCGGCACGCTGCATCCGCAGACCTTGCCAGTGGCGGATGAGGAGGAACTGTCGGCGTTCCGGGATTTTTTCCAGGAGGGGGACATCTTGTACAGCAAGCGGCTCCAGGTAGAGGGATTGCAGCCGGAGATATCCTATCAGTTATTTATGGGGGAGGCTGAGCTGGGGAAATTTACAGGGGAGGCATTTGGAGAGGGCATCGACCTGGCGGTTCTGGACAGCCATCCCCAACAGGAGACCATGAGGCAGATAGCGGCTCTGGGCAGGGAGCGCCATCAGCGGACGGCCAGGCACCGCAATATGTGGGTGGAGGTCATGATGCAGCGGGCGAGCTATACCCCGGAACAGGCCCAGGCGGCATATGACAGCTGGCGGACAGAGGATGAGCAGCTCCGGAGCCAGATGTACGCTTTGGCGGGGGATATGGCAGAGGAGGTCTTTGAGCTGGCTGTGGTGGAAAAGGGGTACTCTGTCCTGGAGCTGGAGAGATCGGAAGAGCGTCGTGTAGGGAAAGAGTGTAGCTT
>CAOOJO010000077.1 GCA_948496895.1 uncultured Acetatifactor sp.
TCCACACATAGAGGCGGTTCAGCACCTTCCCCGGCAGCTTTTCCAGCACGGCCGTCACGCCCAGGGCCTCCAGCTGCCGCTCCACCACGATGGCCAGCCACAGAAGCATCCCCCATATCAGGAAATTGCCCGTGCTCCCATGCCAGACGGAGGTCAATACCCACACCGCCAGCAGATGGCACACCGTCCGGTACTCTCCCTTGCGGTTCCCGCCCAGGGGGATGTACACATACTTCCTGAACCACCCTCCCAGGGTCATATGCCATCTGCGGTAGAACTCCCGGACAGAGGTGGCCATGTAGGGGTTCCTGAAATTCTCCGGCAGGGTAAAGCCCAGCATCCTTCCCAGACCCACGGCCATCAGGGAATACCCGTAGAAGTCGAAGTATATCTTCAGGGAGTAGGCGACTGCCGCCAGCCATGCCAGAGGCGTGGAGATGCTCTCGAAGCCCGTGACCTGCACCTCCTGCCACAATAGCCCGATCCTGTCCGCCAGAAGCACCTTGGCCGCCAGCCCCACAGTGAACACCTTAAGTCCCTCCTGTATGCTCTTTGCCGAGCATTCCCGGGCGGACAGGCTTTTCCGCACCTCACCGTACTCCACCAGAGGACCTGAGAGGAGCTGGGGGAACATGGCGATATAGGTGGCGAACTTCAGGAAAGAGGGTTCCCGGCGCTGGTCTCCCCGATAGACGTCTATCAGGTAGGAGAGAATCTGGAAGGTGTAAAAGCTGATGCCCAGGGGCAGGTAACGCCCTCCTCTTCCGTATTTAAAGGCCGCCAGCATCCCTACATTTATCAGGATGGCTATGGCAAATATCGCCCTGCGTCTTCTATTTCGTTTTAATCTATTCGTCCTAAGCCCGCTCTTCTGTTCCTTATCCGCCTCTTCACGCTCCGCCCTGTGCTGCTCCCTGCGCCCGATACGCAGGCCAAAAAAGTAATTGACCAGAATGGACAGCATGAGGAGCGGCAGGTATCTCGGCTCCCCATAGGCATAAAAAATAAGACTTCCTGACAGAAGTGTCACATTTTTCATTCTTTCGGGAACCAGACTGTAAAGTATCAAAAATAACGGAAGAAAGAAGAGCAAGAATTCTATGCTACTGAATACCAAGAATCATCACATCTTTCACCGATTGTTCTCACATTAAGTTTCTATCTATAATACTAACTTGCTTTCGCCCACATTTCAACTTAAAAATAATTAATTTCTCTTTCCAGATCGTTACAAAAATGTAGCATTTATGTAAAAACTTTCTGCCAATCCGGAATACAAAATAAGGATGCCAATCCCTCAGACACTGCTCTGGTTGATTCGCATCCTTATATATATGTCCCTGTGCTACGGTAGACGGCTCATACCGTACCGCTATAGCGGGAGCTCCCCTGCACATTGTAGGTTCCGCCGGAGGTATAGCTGTTGGCGGCGCCTGCCTGGGTGGTCATGTAGTAGTCCACCAGCGAGGCATTGGTGGCAATGGAAGAGCCGTAGTCCTTGAAAAATGCCTGTACCTTGGACATGTCCGCTTTCTTGAAGGTGTCCTCGTCTATCTTCATCCTGCCTTTGCCGTCCACGCTGATTCCCAGCGCTTTCAGCGCGTCCGTGTTGCGGGCCGTCTTCTCCCTGATATAGGACAGGTTCGCCACCACGCCGGAGTTGGCGCTGGACTCTGCCTTGTCGAACATCCTGTTGTAATTGTTCACGAAGCTCTTTGCCGTGGCGAAAATCTTCTTGACGTCGTACTCGTCCGTCTCATTGCCGTCCTTGTCCTTTACCTTTTGGTATAGCTCATCGGAGGCAAGGGCCTGGCTGTCCGCCTTGAGGGAGGACGCGCCGGAAGTCGTCTTGTCGTCCGTCCCCTTGTTGTCTGTGCTGCTGGTGCCGGACGCGGAGCCCGCGAACTGGAGGCGGGAGGAAACCATGGAGCCATAGCTCAAAATGTTGTCGCTGGAGAACAAATCCTGCACCTTGGAGATATCCGCTTCCTTCAGCTTCCCCTCATTGAGCATCAGCGTCCCGTTGGCATTGATCGTGACGCCAATCTCCGAGAGCTTGTCGGCGTTGGCCGCCGTGCTGCTCATCATATTGGCCACATAGGCGGTCTTGCTGGATAGCGTGGAGTCCTTCGACGTAGTCACTACATTATTGTAGTTCGTCACATAGGCCTTCATGGCGGAGACGACCTTGTCTTTCGCGCTCTTGCCGTCTGTGGTGTCCGTATAAGTATTGTCATTTCGCAGCGTGGAGACAGCGCTGTTCAGGCTGGAAAGCCCCGCTGTCAGCTCCGTATTGGCCTTCTGCACCTCTTTGGAGACCTTCGGATGCATCTTCTCTTCCAGAAGCTTGTCGAGGATGTTGGTGGTGCTGCCCTTCCCGCTGGATAGAGACGAGCCTGTATTCATGCCCTGCCCCGTTCCGTAATAGGCCTTCATCAGTCTGGAATAGCTGCCGTTCTTGATGCTGGCATAATCCGACAAGAAATTCAGATTGCCCAGGTTGCCGCCTGAAAGCCCCTGGAACAGATACGAATAGTCTGAACCCGTATTTCCCACATCGATGCTGATACCCATATAATCATCACTCCTTTGAACTCAATGAAACTTCCCATGGAACATCCCTGTCCATCGTTAAATCTGCCTATGATACTTATCTTTCTTATATATCGTCTGAATCCTCTTTTTCATTAACCATATTCTGACATTTCGGACGGCAAATTGTTCCATGCTCCTCCGCTGCCCCGGCGGAAAGGCCCAAGACCACAGGAAGCACCAGCCTTGCCGGTGCTTCCTGTCATTTATACTGCTTAACGATTTCACTTGCCGTGAAACCAGACTGCATAACGCTGACTGGTTTCATCACATGATTACATTAGGCAGTGTTCAGCGTTATGCAGTATAACTGATATGTCTGTCTCTTAATGCTGTATCTCCGGCTTCTGCCTGGCCATCATCCTGGCCAGCACGGGGCCCATGCACTTGCCCAGGACGGGCAGCAGCTCGTGGTCGAAGTTCTCCTTTACCTGGCTCTCCCTGTCGATGACCAGGGTGTACTCGATCTCCGGAGTGGATGCGGGCCAGTTGGGCACTTCGGGGTTCTGGGGGCTGCCGGTCCTGGCAAAGGCCATAACGGAGTCGAATATCAGCTTCTCCACCCGCTCCGTGACGCCCTGCTCCTGGGTGTAGGGGGCAAGCTCGGTGTTGTGGAAGAAGTAAGGGATGTCGGCGCAGTGCCAGGGTGTCCTGCCGCCGTCAAAGTTCATGTCCAGGTTGAACAGGTAGGGCCATACGCCGCCGCTGCACTTTGCCCTGGTTTTGATGTACTCAATCTCCGGCCCCCGGAACATGAAGTCCATGGTCATGATGTCCACCGGGTTGCGCTCCGGGTAGGCTTTCTGGAACAGGTCGATCAGCTCCTTGGATTCTTCCTTGCCCACTTCCGCTTCCACGTAGGCAATGCCGTCCTCTCTGGTCATCTCCGCTTTCTTGTAAGGGGTGGGGGCGAAGGAACCGAACTCTCCGAACACGCTGCCCACCATCATGGGCACATGCTCCGTCTCCTTGCGGAATCCGTTGATCACGGGATCCCCTACGTAGAAGCCGTTCTTGTAGGGCGATCCGCCCACGTACTCGCCGGCCTGCTCCAGGGCGGGCTTCACCTTGTTGTAGGCGGCTGCCAGGTCGTCATAGGGCACTGTCTCCAGGGCTTTCACGTCCTCTACCTTCAGCTCTTCCATCAGCGCCTTACCCAGCTTCTCACCGTTTCCGGTGCAGTCTGCCATCAGGCCGCCCAGGACGCCGCTCATGTTGATGCCCTTGGCGAACAGGCCGTCCGCCGCAGGGGTCTGGAGCAAGGTGGTGACTTTGGCGCCGCCGCCGGACTGTCCGAAGATGGTCACGTTCTCCGGGTCTCCGCCGAAGCCAGCGATGTTGTCATGAATCCATTGCAGGGCGGCCACCAGGTCGTCGGTGCCTGCGTTGCCGGAGTTTGCGTACTCCTCCCCAAAGGGGGACAGGTCGCAGTAGCCCAGGACGTTGAGCCTGTGGTTCACGGAGACCACCACCACCTGGCCCAGCTTGCACATGTTCTCGCCCTCATAGGCAATCTGCTCGATGGAGGAGCCCGCGAAGAACCCGCCGCCGTGGAGCCATACCATGACGGGGCGCTTCTCCTCGTCCAGTCCCGGGCTCCAGATGTTCAGGTTCTGGCAGTCCTCATTCATGACCCAGAAGCGATGGGGCACCATCAGCTCGCCGCCGGGCTTGCCCAGATCCATGAGGGGGCACACATAGCCGTAGCTGGTGGCCTGGAACACGCCCTCCCAGGGCTCTACCGGCTCGGGCGCGTGGAAGCGCTTTGCCTTGGCGTAGGGGATTCCCTTGAAGATGTACATGTCGTCATAGAAATAGCCACGTACCTTTCCTTTGTCGGTGTCCACCACGGCTGTCTGCTCGTCGTAGATGAATTTTTTCTCCATAATGAATTGCCCTCCGTTTCTTTATTTTGGATTTCTTTTATGTAGTAGTTTCAATCATAAGTATATCCCGGTTCTTTATATAGATAGTCCCTATCGGCCACGATGTCTTTATCCCAGACTTCCTCTTTCCAGTCCTTCTCGTCAACATCCTTTATGGCGACGGAGACACAGGAAATATCGCATACCAGTATTTCGGAGATGTCCGCTGCGATTTTTTCCGCGCATCTTCTCTTTTGCTCTTCCGTCCTGCCGGGGAAACATTTCAGTTCTACATGTGGCATATCCGTTTACCTCCCTGCCCTGTCTGTCGGGCTGCTGCACGTCTTTCAGATAAACATATTTTAACCCATTTGGGGCGGACGCGCAATTCTGGAAAAGGAACTTTTCTGCGCGAATCGCGCCACGGCTCAGATCACTCCCGCCTCCTCCAGCGCCCGGTACTCTTCCTCGGATTTCTGCAGGAATTCCATGAGGATCTTCCGGTTGTCCTCCCCCAAGGTGGGCGAGGGCTTCCTGGTGATATTGGGTTTTGTGCCCAGGAGCTTTACCGGGTTGCCGCTCAGGACGATGTCCCCCATCACGGGATGGTTAGTATGGACTAACATCTCCCTGTCCCCGGCGATGTGCTCGTCCTGAAAGATGTCCTCCAGGTCGTAGATGGGGCCTGCGGGGATTCCCTCCTTCAACAGGATGTCCGTCACCTCCGCCACTGTCCTCTCCTTTGTCCACTCCTCGAAGTATTCCTTTAGGATCAGGTTGTTCTCCACCCGCAGGGGCACGGTGAGGAACCGTTCGTCCTTGACCAGCTCGGGCCTGTGGATGATGTTCTCGCAGAAATGCTCGTAGAGCTTCTGGTTCCCGCAGCCGATGACCACATGTCCGTCCTTTGCCTCGTAGGTGTCGTAGGGGGCTATGGCCTCGTAGGAATTGCCCCGGCGCTCCGGGACTTTGCCTGACACGAAATAGCGCTGTACGGCCTGCTCTAAGCTGGCCACCACGCAGTCGGTGAGGGAGATGTCCACCCTCTGGCCCTCCCCGGTGATGCTCCGGGCGTTCACTGCCGCCAGCACGCCTATGGCCAGGTTCAGCCCGCCCAGGATGTCGCCCATGGCATTGCCGGAGCGGGTGGGGGGATTGCCCTTCTGGCCCGTGATGCTCATGAGGCCGCCCATGGCCTGGGCGATGATGTCGTAGCCCGGCCTGTCATGGTAGCGGCCGTAGCTGCCGAAGCCGCTGACAGCCCCGTAGATCAGCCGGGGATTCACTTTTTTCAATTCCTCGTACCCAAGGCCCATCCTGTCCATGACGCCGGGGCGGAAGTTCTCTATGAGGATGTCGGCCTTCTTCACCAGCTCCCGCAGGATGTCCTTGCCCGCCTCCTGCTTCATGTCCAGGGTGATGCCGTATTTGTTCCGGTTCAGGTTGGAATAGTACAGGCTCTCGCCGTTTAAGTAGGGGGCGTAGGCCCTGGCGTCGTCCCCCTTGCCGGGACGCTCTATCTTGATGACGGTGGCGCCTAGATCCGCCAGCATGGCCCCGCAGAAAGGGCCCGCAATCACGCGGCACAGGTCAAGCACCACCAGGTTCTCCAATGCTGCATGCTCTGTCATCATTTATGTCTGCTCCTTATATGTGTCGCTTTTGAATCGACTCAGCCGAGTTCGTCCTCCGCCACCTCTATCTTCATCCGCAGGAAAGCGCTTCCCATGGACTTTCCCAGGCTGTCCAGGCGCAGGGAATGGGTGGCCCCTCCTCCCAGGGCGTGCTTCATGACGAAGTTGAAGCCCTGCAGGGACGGTACGTCGTAGCGGACGATCTCGCCCTTTACCATGTCGCCGAAATGGGCCTTCACCCGCTCCGGGGTCACTTCTCTGGCGATGATGCCGTAATACTCCGGCTTCCTGGCAAAGACGCACACATTGCTGGTGTCGCCCTTGTCCCCGGATCTGCCGTGAGCGATCTGGTTCAGGTATATCTGCATTCTCGTCCATACCTCCTTCTTATCCAAAAACTGCCACGGCCCAGGCAGGCGGCCCCGCACTGCTGTAGCTTGGCACGGGGCCCTGCCGTCAGGCCCGGGGCTGTCATCTCACTTCCAAAATATGGCTCTCCAGCTTCACCGCGTCCCTGGGGATCAGGCAGGGCCACAGTCCCAGCACCTCCTGTACCTTTGCCCTGCCGCCGAAGAAGCTTGCTCCTGGCGGGCCATTGAGCTGCAGGGGCGCTATCTCGGGCACCAGCTTGTAGGCCTCCTCCTTGGTCAACGTGCGGATCGCTATGCGCAGCACCACCTCGTTCAGGTCTTTCAGCTTCTCCGGGTCCGTCTCCGCCACCCCAAGGTGCAGGGCGTTGACGCCTATGTAGTCGATGCGGACCTCCTCCGCTGCCAGGTTCCGGCGCTTCATTTTCTTCTGTATGATGTCGGCGGCGTACTGGGCCTTCTCGTAAGCGTCCGGCCAGGCGAAGCTCAGCATCCCTGCCACCTTGTATCCGGCGTGGTATCCCAGGGACAGCTTCAGCATATCCGGCCTGCGCTTGCCGCGGATGTTCCCCACCCGCACCCGGTTCTCCCCAATCTGGGTCAAAGTGGCCTGACTGATGTCCACGTTCACGTCCGGGGTCAGGTAGTTGGCCGGGTCATGCACCTCGTAGAGGAACTGCTCCTTGCAGGACTGCTCGCAGATGATGCCGCCGCAGTCCGGGGCCTTGGTGATGACGAAATTATCCTCGCTGACCTCCGCGATGGGGAAGCCCAGCTCATCCATCCGGGGCACGTCCCGCCATCCGTAGTCATAGTTCCCGCCTGCGCCCTGGCCGCCGCATTCCAGCAGATGCCCTGCCATGATGCCCCTGGCCAGATTGTCCCAGTCGTCCGCCGCCCAGCCCAGCTCATACATGCAGGGGGCCAGGAACAGGGCGGAGTCCGTGGAGCGTCCGGTGATGACCATGTCCGCCCCCTGCCTTAAGCATTCCAACGTGGGCTCATGGCCGAAATAGACATTGGCGTTGAAGACCTTGTCCTGGATGTCCTTGAAGTCTCCCACATCGTCCATATTTTCAAAGGTGACGCCCTCCTTCAGGAGCTGGGGAATCTGGTCCGAGATTTCGTCCCCGGTGACATAGCCGATCTTCATGCCCGCCAGCCCCTGCTCGGATGCCTGGGCCCCCAGGGCCTCCACCAGGCCTTCGATGTTCATGCCCCCGGCGTTGGTCAGCACCCGGATGCCCTTCTCGTAGGCCTCCTTGCCGCAGGCCTTCATCATGCCCAGGAAGTCCCTGGCATACCCGGCCTTTGGATTCTTCAGCTTCTGTCTGGCCATGATGGACATGGTCAGCTCCGCCAGATAGTCGCAGGCCATATAGTTAATGTCGCTGTGCCGTACCATGTGGATGGCGGCATCGTTGCTGTCCCCCCAGAAGCCCTGGCCGCCTCCGATTATCACTTTTCCCATGGGGTCTCTCCCTCCTTCCGTCCCTGTCGCATCTGCTTCATGCTCCAACGGTTCCTCATGCACTTCCATTCCGATGTCCCGTTTCAGCTTTCTGCCATGTTAGGTTTAACGTTTTAGTTTTTCGTTTGATTATACTGCCTTTTCATATCCCCTGTCAATCTCCTGACTTATCCTGTGCACTGTCAGGAAATATCCTTTTCCGGCGTGGAGGCCCTTCCGCGCGATTTAGATTGTTTTTAGATGGTTGTTTCTCTTGACCAAAGCGGGATTTCGTTGTAGCATATTATTAGAAAACTCAATCGTTCATCCTTGCTGTGGAATGGGGCGCCGCTTAAGGCCGGCCTCGGATTACGGCAGGAAAAGCAAGAGGAGCATGGTCATGGTCACAATCAAAGAAATCGCCAGGGAGGCAAAGGTGTCGCCCACCACTGTCTCTCTGATCCTGAACAATAAGTCCAAAGAGAGGAAGATCTCTGCCCAGACGGAGCAGAGAGTGCTGCAGATCGCGGAGCGCATGGGGTATCTTCCCAATCTCCAGGCGGTGAGCCTGAAAAAGGGCGGCGGGCAGTTTTCCTACCGCATTCTGGTGTTCTGGGTGGCGGACTCCAGGGCCCAGACCATGCTGCGCTTTTTCCGGGGCATCGAGGCGGCCATCGAGGAGGACAAGCTGCCCTTCGAGATCCTGCTCCAGCCCTACAAGCCCGGGGCGCTTCAGTCCGCCATGAAGCAGGAGCTGCTTCTCTCCTGCCACGGCATCCTGGTGTGCAACGCGGCGGAGGCGGATCTGGAGTATCTGGAGGCCAACCGGTTCCCACGCCCCCTCATCCTTTACAACCGCTATTCCAAGAAATACTCCAGCGTGGTCATGGACGACCGCTCCATCGGCTCCATCCCCGGGGAGATCTTCGCCTCCCACGGCAAGAAGCACCCCGCGGTCATCACCACCCTGCCCACCTTCAGCGGCATGAGCATCCGGCGGAACCTCTTCGCCTACACCTGCCGCTCCCGGGGCATGGAGGAGCCCGTGGTCTACTGCTGCAAGGCTACCGGCCGGAGCGGTTATGAGACCACCCTGCAGCTCCTGAAGGCCCACCCGGAGACGGACTGCATCCTCTATATGCGGGAGGGCCTGGCCCTGGGGTCGCTGCGGGTCTTCTCGGAGCTGGAGATCCCCTTCCCGGGGAACCTGGAATTCATCGCCATCGGGGATTCGGCCCTGGACTTCAGCGAGGTCT
>CAOOJO010000078.1 GCA_948496895.1 uncultured Acetatifactor sp.
CTTGGTGTAAGTCCCCACCGTCCCCGTGAAGTACCCCATGGCCGCTGCCGCCGGGGCAGATTCCTCCACATCGCTCTCAATCATGTAGTCATGGGGAAGCCGCACCCGCCTCCCGCCCTGAATCAGGCCGGCCTGTCCCTTGGTAAAATACCAGTCCCTGTTCCAATTCTCCCGCTTCATCAGCAGATACCTCCTTCGCTTTGCTTTTTGGTGATTTGCATGCAATGCCTGTTCTGTTATTTATGATAAAAAATCAGAAAGCTGCTGACAAGGACGATATTCTGCTGTATGATGGATGAGAGGGACGGTTTGCACGATTTTCTGGACGTCCCCCGCATACCGAAGCAGACTCGAAAGGAGATGCCCATGGCTGACTGGCGCTTGCAATTGACTGAGGATTCCCTGCGCAGGATCCGCCCCGCCTTCCCCACCCTGGCGGAACGGCTTGCCGCCTACGAGGATTTCTATTTCCCCGCAGGCTCTAAAAAAGCCCTCTCCGGCGAGGAGACGGCTCTGGAGCAATGGACAGGGCAGGGCTTCCCGGAGAGCGCGGCTCTGGATATCCGCCAGACCCAGTCCCCCTTTTCCACGTTGCTGTGCTTCTATGACACGGCGGGCAATGAGTATACCTTCAGCCGAGCAGGCATGCGCCATATGCGCCGCACCCTCCCCTGGCAGGGCCATTACCACACCCATGACTATATCGAGATACTCCTATGCCTCAAAGGAAGCTTTAGGCAGATCCTCCTGGGCGAGCCCCAGACCTTCGCCGCCGGGGAGGTGGTCATCACCGACAGGAACCTGGAGCATGCGGATATGCTGGAGGGAGAGGCAGACACCGCGGTGCTCTTCCTCTCCCTCCAGGCCGACTATCTGGATCAATTGCTGTCCTCCCATGGCTCCCAGGACGATTTGCAGCGTTTCCTCTTCCATGCGCTCCAAAAGCAGCGCAAGGAGCAGAGCTATATCCACCTGCGCCCTGACCGGGAGCCCTCCCCTGCCCCGGCTTCCGGCCTCGCCGCGGATGGCAGGCGCGATCTACAGCTCTCCCGCCTCCTGGAGCCCCTGGTAGAGGAGGACTATTTCCCCGGCCCGGGCAGCGAGGACATCATCCGCGGCAGCCTGGTGCGGCTCCTCTCCCTGCTCTGCCGCCAGTACTCCACCAGGCTCCACAGCTCCGACCAGGAGAGCAAGGAGCGGGCCCTCCTCTATGAGCTGGAGCGGTACATCCGCCTCCATTCCGCCACCGTCAGCGCCGCCAGGCTGGAGGAGAATTTCCATTACCACCGCAATTTCTACAGCATGCTGCTGCAGAAATACCGGGGAACCACCTTCCGGGAATACCTACAGGACATCCGCATGCAGCATGCCGCCAGGCTGTTAAGGGATACCCGGCTTTCCGTCAGGGACATCGCCCTTGCCGCGGGCTATCACAACAGCAGCCATTTCTACCATCTGTTCCAACGGCATTTCGGTGTATCCCCAGCCACTTACCGGGCGGATGCGTGATTTATGCATATCCGCACAGGCGAAATCATATGCCAGCTGAAATGCGTCACGAGGGAACCGCCTCAGCCGCAGCCGTCCACGCCGCAATGGAATCCGCCGCCGGAGGTCTCCTGCCCCTGCTGCAGGATCTGAACCATCTCTTCCTTCGTATAAGTCTCCACGGCGACCTGCTTCCCGTCCAGATAGACCGTGGGGACGCCGGATACCTGCAGCACATCCCTGGAGTACGCCGTCTCCTCCTTCACCTTGTCCGTGTAGGTTCCCCGGAGCAGCGCTCCCCTATAGCCCTCCACGTCCAGCCCGGCCTCTCCCGCGATGCCGCACAGCGCCTCCAGCTCCCCGATGTCCAGCTCCTTCTCGAAATAGGCCCGGTACACCAGATCCGCATATCGCTCCCCCAGCCCCTTCTCCTGGGCATAATACAGCCCCTCAAAGGCAAGCCGCGTATAAGGCCTGGGGCAGACCGCGGGCGGAAGCTTCATGTCGAGCCCCAGGGCCCTGGCGGGTTCCACCAGAATCTGGTAATGCTTCTTGCGCTCCTCGTCATGGCAGGTGTCCACCCGCTCCCTGGGCTCCGGCGTCAGCTCCAGGGGCTGCACCCGAACCTGGGCCTCCAGCCCCGTCTCCCGCAGGGCCTCCTCCAGCGCCACCTTTGCCACCAGGCAATAGGGGCATACAAAATCCGTCACGAATAAGATGTCCAGCATATTTTCCTCCTTCTACTTATGAGACCAGACTAATCTCCTCAATGGATACCGCTTCTATCATTATGCATCACGCCCGCATCATCGTCAAGCACATCCACGGCTTACTTTCATTTTCTTCCCGCATAGAATCATTTGACAGGGAAAGGATAAGAATATATAATAAAAGTACGAAAAAGCATACGATTTTGAAAGGGGAAAAGCATGTTAGCAGTAAAAAGCATGGATGTCAGGGACAATTTCAAAGACTGGTGCAACAAGGTCATAAACGGCGAGACGCTTATCGTATCCAGGCCACGGAACGAGAATGTCGTTATTGTGTCCGAAAAAGAATATCATGAGATGATAAAAGCGAAGCATAATGCAGAATATACGGCAGAGCTGGACAAAAGCCAGTCTCAGCTGGCCCAGGGGAAAACCGTTTCTTTCACGATAGAAGAATTGCGGGCCATGGAAGCCGATGACTGGACTCCCACCCAAAAGGTAATCGATTTTATGGAGAAAATGTCAAATGAATGATTTTACATTTACAGCCAAGGGCTTTGAGGATTACCTTTATTGGCAGCAGCAGGACCGCAAGACGCTTAAAAGGATAAACAACCTACTGGAAGATATCAAGCGGAACGGTGCCATGCACGGCACCGGGAAGCCCGAGCCTTTGAAGCACCGTTCCGGATACTCCCGTCGCATCGATGACGCCAATCGGCTTGTCTATGAAATAGACGAGCTACAGAACATCAAAATCATCGCATGCCGGGGACATTATGACATATGATTCCCGCCTCTACAGCTCCATACGCCCTTCGATTCCGTCAAAGTCCACCACCCTCACGCTGCCGTCCTTCATCCGCAGGGTCACCGGCCCGAAGCTGCCGCACCTCTCCGGATCCGTGTAGGACACTTCCTCCACGGGGAACAGCTCCTCATGGCGAAAGTCCTCATGGCTCTCCTTGGTGATGACCTGGGAAATCAGCACATATGGCTCGAAGCCGCCGTAGTGCTTCCTGCGTTCCATGGAGGCGTACAGGACGAGGGACTTCTCGGAATCCGGGTTCGTTCCTGTGCTGTTCATCAGGGACAGCTCCTGCCAGCCGTCGAAGATGGTCATAGCCATCTGCTTCTCCCGGCCTGTGGCATCCCGGCCTTTTAAGATGATGGCATTCGCGCTGCCGCAGGTCTTCTCGAGGATTTCCGTACCGTTGTCCGGGAAGCCGTAGGAGCCCAGGGTCAGGGACACGGGTGCTTTGTACAGCCGCAGCCTGTCTACCCGCAGGATGCCGTAGGGCACCGCGAAGTCCGCCAGATTGATGGCCTGAATCCAGTGGCACTCCGTCTCCAGGTTGTAGCCGAAGAACTGCCTGCGGTACAGGATGCCGTCCTTTTGTCCATGCCAGAACGTGACATTGGCCCTGGCGGACGCGGGCTTTTCGCCGGACATTGCCGTAGCTGACCTTGATGCCTTTGATACGGGGCCGTCCCTCAACACATACTGCTGGGCCTCCACCCAGGGCAGAATGGCCGCTGTCCCCAGCGCTTCCCCTGGCGTGGCCCCCTGCCCAGCCCCTGTCCCTGTGGGCTCCGCCTCCCAGGGATACTTGCTGTTGTAGCAGAGCTTGGAGTAATTCCACATCCCGTGGACGTCCCCCGGGCGCTTCACCACCTTGCCCGTCCGCAGGATGGTCTCCCCGTTGGCCTGATGGTTGGAGAAGCACAGGGCCGGGCCGTCCAGGCAGGTCACCTTGACCTCTTTCTCACCCAGCTCTTCCCACGTACCATTATTCTCCTTCGCCGTCCAGAACGGATGCTCCGCCGGCAGATGCAGGCAGAGGAACGCCTTGCCCAGCCAGAACGGGGACTCCGCGCAGGAGTATCCCTGCACCAGCGGCGAGAACTGCCCATAGAAGCCCAAAGTGGGCACCCCCTGGTAGAGGAAGTCCTCCCTGCCCAGGAACTGCATCAGCGACCCCGAGGAGATCCGCCTGGCCCGCCCGGGATCCGCCTTACCGCCCGGCATCATCAGGTTCCCGTCAAAGGCGCTGGTGGCGGCGTTGCGGTAGATGTTGCTGCGCCCCCACATGTTCGTCCAGCCGTCCCTGTCGAAGAAGTCCCCGTAGGTCTCCATTAGCTTATTGGAATTCTCTTCAAACCGTCTAGCGATGTACGGCTCATTCTCATATCCGTACCACAGGTTCCAGATAGGCCCATATACATTGAAGGCCCAGCAGGAATAATAGTCAAAGGAATGCCCGTCCCTGTACCACCCGTCCCCGGCATAGTAGGCCAGGATGGCCTGGGCATGGTCGCGCATGATGTCCCTTTGGATGGGATACCCCTCCATATGCAGGAACGCCATGTCCAGCATATTGAACAGCCGCCAGTTCTGGGGCACGGTGCTGGCGTGGGCATAGCTGTCCAGGAACGCCGCGATCACGTCCTTCTCCTCCTTCGTATAGGTATCCCAGATCTGCTTTCTGCTGACCCACAGGCAGATCACCAGAGCGCAGGTCTCCACGGTCTGCTGGAATGCCTGGATAGGGTCCTTATGCCCCGCGATCCGCTGCTGGTCCTCATAGGTGCCCACATAGAGCGGATCCCCCTTGGTGCACACCCGCAGGACCTGATTTTTATAATATTCCGCGCAGGAGTACCCGCATACCCGCAGATCCGGGATGTTTGCCATCACAGGGGCCGCGATGAAGAAAGAGCGCGTCAGCCCCTCGAAGACCTCCGCAGAGCGCTGGATGGCCTGGGCCTCCTCCGAATCCTTCAGGTGCGGATAGGTGATCTCCGTCTCCTTCCTGGGCATGACCACCGGCTTCTGGAAGTCGTCTATATTCGAAAAAATCCCCTCCAGCATGTATATGCCCGCCTCCAGCCAGCTCTCTCTCGTCAGTCCCGTATAGGGGCTCAACTCATAATCCAATGTCTTAGGTATGAACTTCATCCCGGCACCTCCCTATCTGTTCTGCCGCGCCTTCTCCAGAAACACCATCAAATCCTCCTCCGGCATGGGCTTGGCATAATAGTAACCCTGAATCCTGTCCAGCCTGCGCTCCTGCGCGCTCCTTACCTGGACCTCCGTCTCAACGCCCTCCGCGACAATGCTGCAGTCATTTTCATGCATGATCTCAGCCAGCAGGCCAATCGTCCTCAGCCCCTTGTCCGTCTCAATCATCATCCGTATCAGGGACTGATCGAACTTAATGACCTCGAAGGGCAGCGCCAGCACGCTGGACAGGTTGGAATAGCCTGTCCCGAAATCATCCAGGTAGAACTGGATTCCTTTCCCGGCCAGGCATTCCATCACCTTCCTGACCTCCGCGAAGTCGTCCGTCACGGTCCTCTCCGTAATCTCGATCCGCAGGTGGGAGCCGTCCAGACGGTATTTCTCCAGATTCTCCTCGATGCGCCGTATGAACGTAGGATCCAGAATCTGCTGGCCTGTCATGTTCACCGACACCGTCCCAATCGACAGGCCCGGATGCTCTCCCAGAAAGCGGCACACCTTCTCCAGCACGATCCAACTGATCCCGTCGATCAGCCCGTTCTCCTCCGCCATGGGGATGAACTCTCCCGGGGCGAGGAAGGCGCCGTCCCTGGCCACCAGCCTGACCAGCGACTCCGCTGACGTGAACCTTCCCTCTCCGCAGTCATAGATAGGCTGATAGTATATCTGGAAGGTCCCCCTCTCCACCGCATACCGGACCTCCTCCATCACATACCGCCTGTACAGCATGTCCTCGTTCAGCCCCTCGCCGAAAAAGAGCACGCCCTCCCTGGCCTTTGCCTGGAACACGGAGACCGCGTAGTTCATCTTGTCCACCAGGTCGTTCTCCGTGTCCCGCAGCTTCAGCGGGAAGTGGACGACGAAGGCCTTCGCCAGGACCTCATGCGTCTCTCCCCTGTCCTCTATGGGCCATGGCTCCTGGAACCGCTTCTGGATCCGCGCCGTCAGCTCCTCCATCCGGGCCCCGTCGCCCTCCGGCCCCAGAAGCGTCAGCCGGGAATTGGCGATCCGGTAGGCGCTGTAGGCCGGATCCACTGCGCGCAGGTATCCCGCTATGGCCCGGAGCAGCCCGTCCCCCACCGTGGCGCCATGCTTCCGGTTGATCCGCATGAGCTGAGTCAGCTGTACCAGCACCATATGCCTGCCCTGTCCGGCAGCGGCGCTCCTGCGCACATCCGCGAAAAAGGTCACCCTGTCCTTAAGCCCTGTCATGGAATCATAGGTAATGTCATTTGCATCCTTCCCTGCCATGTGTGTGTTCTCCTTATCCATGTCGCTGTCTCGTATAGTTTTATCATAGAACAGCGGAGCGAAAATGTCAATTAGTTCAAAAGGGGCCGCCGTGCATGCACGACAGCCCCCTGGATCCTTTCGGCCTTTCCGTCAGTCTTTCAGCCGGAACCTCCCCACCATCTCCCTGAGCACCATGGCCTGGCCGGAAAGCTCCTCGCTGGCGGCCGCGCTGGCCTCCGCCGTCTCCACATTGGTCTGGACCACCACGGCAATCTGGTCTATTCCATGGGTGATCTCCTCGGCGTTGACGGCCTGCTGCCTGGTATAGTCCGCGATGCCGCCAATCAGTCCGTCCATCCTGTCCGCCTGCTCCACCACCGACAGCATGGAGCCCGCCGTATCCCGGGCCGCCTTCACGCCCTCCTCCATGGAGCTTATGGTCTGGCTTAAGAGATCCGTGGTCTCCTTGGCCGCGTCGGAGGATTTTCCTGCCAGGGCACGTACCTCGTCCGCCACCACGGCGAAGCCCTTCCCGGCCTCTCCGGCCCGGGCGGCCTCCACGGCAGCGTTTAAGGCCAATATATTGGTCTGGAACGCGATGTCCTCGATGGTCTTGACGATTTTATGGATTTCCGCCGATTTATCGCTGGTTTTCTGTATTACCTCTGTCAGATAGCCCATCTTTTCATTGCTGTCCAGGAGCCCCTGCTTCACATCCCGGGAAATGTTCCTGGCCTCTTCGGCCCCTTTGGCGATGTTGCCTACGCTGTCGGAGACGGCATTTATATGGCCCGCCAGGGCCTCTACCTCGGATGCCTGCTCCGTGGAGCCCTGGGACAGGGTCACCGCGCCGCCGGAGACCTGCTCTGCCCCCGCGGCCACGTCCCTGGAAGCCACCCTCAGCTGTCCCAGGGTGCTGTTGAGTTCCACGGAAATCTCCTCCAGGGATTCCTTTATCTTCGCGAACTCCCCGGCGTAGTCGTTCTCCAGCGTAAATGCCAGGTTGCCCCCAGCGATTTCCCGGAGTTTATCCGAAATTTCGTCTATATATTTTATATAATCCCGCAACCGCAGCGTGACGCGGTTGAAATTGTCCGCCAAAAGCCCCAGCTCATCCCTGGACCTGTAGCGGATGGACTGGTTCAAATCGCCCTCCGCGATCCTGGTAGCCACCTGGCTCAGCTCCTTCACCGGCCTGCCGATGATCCGCCTGATCTGGATGGCCACCAGCACCGTCACCAGAATCAGCGCGCCCACGGCCACAAGCGTCATGTATTTGGTGAGGTCGCTCAGCTCCCGCAGGACCTCTCCCCGGGATACATAGGCCACTGCCGTCCAGTCGCTGCCGGGCACCTTCGCCACCTGGATATAGGTATCCTCATAGAGGGACAGCTCCTCTCTTCCGGCTCTGATCTGCTCATCGGCATAGGCGTACATGCCGGTGCCGATTTCCCCCAGCTTCTTCCCCAGGATGTCCGCGTCCTGATGCCCGATGATGGTGTCCGTGCGGGTATCCACCAGGAAAATCCCGCCTGTGTCCTCTATCCGGGTCTCTCTGACGATTTTGGAGATAGAGTCCAGATACACATCCGCAGCCGCCACTCCGCGCACTCCGCCATCGCTGTCCTTCAATACGCCCGAGGCCCCCACCACATAAGACTGGCTGTCCTCGTCGAAATACACATCCCCCAGGATGAAATCCTCCGAGACCAGTCCATCCTGATACCAGCTCTTCGAAAGGGCATCGAACTCCGGCCCCGGCACAAAGGAGGCATGGTACAGCGAACCGTCCGTCAGGGCCACGTATAGCCCCGCCGGGTAGGCATCGTTGCTGTTCACTGTGTGCCGTATGTATTCCATCATCTCTTCGATGTCCATGTCCTCGTACGCAATGGTGTCCCGCTGGGCCTCCAGCATGGTCAGCGTCCCGTTCATCCACGCTCTCGTCTCCTGGAGCGCCCTCTCCGTGGTGGTGCGCAGGATTTCATCCCCCTTTTCCATCAGCGCCTCTGACATCTGGTTGTACACCACGGCCAGAAGCGCTCCCAGGGCTATGACGATGCTGGCCACGATAGCGCCCAGCAGCTTCACCGCAATCCCCATCCCCCGCCGTACTGTCCTGTCGTCTCTGCTTTTCTCTTCCGGCTTCATGTTCCGTCCCCCTGTTTCATTTTTCTGTCTTATTTTCCGCCCAGGAAGCGTCTCTGCCCGGCGGCAGCGCGCCCCGGTATTGCCAAAGCTTATGCCACTACGCCCTTCTGCAGCATGACATTGGCGTAGAGGGCTCCCTCTCCTGTAGCCACGATGGCATATGCCTCCCTGGCCTCGTCATAGAAGGCGAAGCGCTCGATCTGGCCGATGGCATCCGCTCCCCTGGGGTCGGCAGCCTTCACCAGCTTCTCATATTCCGCCCAGATAGGGGTCTCCACATCGTCCCCGGACATTACCTGCATCAGGTTCACGGGCTTCTCCACATAGGTGTCCAGCGGGAACAGCGCAAGCACCGCCTCCAGCACTTCGCAGGCCCCATGCCCGTCCATGCGAATCACCTTCGCATTCTTCCCCACGGATTCCGAGGGGAAGTTCCCATCCGCGATGACGATTCTGTCTCCATGTCCCATCTCGCACAGCTCCTTCAAAAGCTCCGGCGACAAAATCTTCGGT
>CAOOJO010000079.1 GCA_948496895.1 uncultured Acetatifactor sp.
ATCTGATTGATTGGAGCCCGGCCTGTGGCGGGCCAGCGGAGGCAATAAGACAGGAACCAGCAGCCCAATGATATGGTATGGGCAGGCGGGTTCCAGAAAGGGGATGTGGACATGGATATCTTTGAAGAGGGCTCCGGACAGCTGAGCTTCTTCCAGCCGGATTTTGTTAAAGACGCTGATTGCACTGTATTAACGCCTGTGATATATGGCAAGTCGGATGTTCCAATCTATGGGACTGGAAAGCATATCAAGCCACGGATAGCAGGGCGAACAGGGAGCGCTCACTTTGAGCGCATCTACCTGGACAGGCTCTTACCGTTAGAGGAATATGACCTGATTATCATACTCTTTTCTGGTGGGAAAGATAGCACCGCCTGCTATTACAAGCTCTTGGAAATGGGAGTCCCAAAAGACAAAATAGAGTTGTGGCACCATGATATCGACGGCGGGCATCCTTCCAGGCGCATGGACTGGCGCTGCACCCGGAACTATGTAAAGAGCTTTGCAGATGCAGAAGAAGTGCCCCTCCACGTATCCTACCGCGTGAACGGCTTTTTTGGAGAATTGTACCGTATCGGAGCCAGCGAGCCTATCCAATGGATTGACCCTGATACAGGCGATATCATGCAGTGTAGGCTCTCACCCAATTACCTGAAATGCAGGGAGCTGAAGGAAAGATGCACGGAGGACATGGAGGCCGCCCTGAAGCAGTACGGCTACAGGATGAAGTTCCCCGCGAAGAGCGGCGACTTAAGCCGTAGGTGGTGCAGCGCATACCTTAAGATTGCCGTAGCGGATTCCGTCATCTCCAACCTCGACAGGCTGGAGCAGTTAGGGGAGATGGCGGATTCCGTCGTGCGCAGTCTCAGCCAACTGGAGGAGCTGGGCGGCAGGCGCCGGAAGTTCCCCGCCAAAGGCAGCACCCACCAGGGGCGATGGTGCTCTGGCAGCTTGAAGGCTTCGGTTCAGGACAGCGTGACGGCCAGCCTGGCCAGCACGAAATCAGACGTAAAGGTGCTCGTAGTCTCCGGGGAGCGCCGTGGGGAAAGTGCCGGACGGGCAATATATAATGAAATGGAAATCCACCGCACGAATGCCGTGAAGAAAGCCCACCGCATCGTCCATCAATGGCGGCCAGTGATTGACTATTCCGAGAAGGATGTCTGGGAAGTGTTGAAGCGCCATAAAGCGGCCCCGCACCCCTGCTACCGCGCTGGCTGGAATCGCTGCTCCTGCGCCATGTGTATCTTCTCTACCCCAAAGCTGTTTGCGGGGATACGGGAGCTGTACCCGGAGGACTATGCCGCTCTGCGGCAGGATGAGGTAATCCTGGGCTTTACGCTGGACAACAGGTGCAGCCTGGATGCCTTTGTCGGGAACGCACCATCATGTGTTTACCGTGGGGATGCCAGAGCGATACACAGTCTGGTCACAGGGGAGTTTACGGTTGATGATGTATATGTGAAGGGAGAATGGCGGTATCCCGCAGGCGCTTTCCACGGGGCTGAGGGAGGCCCCTGCTGACAGAAGGGGTATGCCCGGCCAGTGGCGGGGCGGCAGGCTATTGCCGGGAGCGGGTACCTGTTGCGAGCTGGAAGACAGTGGAGAGCGGATGGATGGCAGCAGGACGATACGGCCATGGCCTTATCACAGTTTCCTCACAGCCCATGATAGGGCAGAACCCCTGATAGTCAAGACACGGAGGGGATTTCGGGCGAGAAATCACAGTTATCACAATTCTGCGGAAAGTACTTCTTGTATAATACGCATTAAATACAATGGTATATAGTAAGCTACTGTACTTCCTATATAAGAAGAGATTTTATTATTTTTGTGAGAAATGTGATGAGAATATGATATTAAGGCTGGAACTGTTGTTACACAGGGTTCCTCCTGTCTCACAGTCTATGATAATCTGTGATATTCTGTGAGGGAAGGTCTGCCTGACGTTTACGGCTGTCTTATCCTCCTGCAAAGACCCTGTAGCTGCTCCCCGCTGTCTCCTTCTACAAAGGCCTTGTAGCTGCTTCTCGCTGTCTCCTTCTGCAAAGGCCCTGTAGTTGCGCCACCTGTCTCCCCGCTCACAGGAACCCGGAAGCTCCCCTTATGCCGGATGCCCGGCGGACTCCCATTGCTGTCAATGACGGCCAGCCCGGTCTTCCGGCCAGGCCAGTGGGGAGGGAAATCAAATCAAGGAGGGAAATGCCATGTTTGGAGATGTCATAGATGGCCGCATACCGGATTGCGTGCCTGAGTATTATCGGAGCCTGTGGGAGGAGGAAGGCCACCAGGCCGAGCTGAGGGCGCAGCGCGGAGAACGCTATCAGGCGAACCGGGAGAAAATCAGAGCGGCCATTGCGGCAGGCCTGCCTGTCCTGGACTTCGGCGGCTATGGCTCCTGCCGGGAGTGCAGCCATGCCGACCATGACACCATGAGGAGCGACGAGGACGACTTCGACAGCGTAATCTGCCATAATCCGGACTGTCCCTTGCACAAAGAGCATGAACCAGAGGAGGCAGAATGAATCGATATGCAGCATGTGTTTCAGCTTTCTGCATCCGTCCCCGGCCTCCTCCCGCAGCACCGCCTTGCGGCAAAAAAGTGCGGCCTGGATTGCAAACTGTGTCGATTCTCCTTGCAATCTCTTGCCGTATAAGGTAATATAAAAGACGAGATGACAAAAACAGGCAGAATGGAGGACGCAGGAAGGCGTAGGAAGCGGCAACTTCCAACACTAATTTTCGGTGTCTTTCAGCAGGGGGACTTGGGCTCTCCTATGACGCAGTAATGGAATTGAACACCAGTGCCATTATCCTTCTCTTGTAACATCATGGGGATAGATGGTTTTCGTGTGCTGTCCAGCGGTGTAGGGTGATGTTTAGCCCTGTGCCGCTTTTGTTGTCTCACCGGATTGGCCTGCAGGGGGATGGCTTAAGCCTGCCCCCGAATGGCTGACCGATGGGAACGACAGGGACAGCCATATGAAAGCATATGGCGGGGCTACCCTTTGGCTGGCAGAAGACATATATGACCGGCCCCGCCCGCTGCATCCGGCATCCCTAAAAACATATAAGAAGAGGAGGCAACGTATGAACCAGAAATTACCGTTACCCATGCAGGCAGACCATCTTCTGCTACAAAGAGGAGGTGAGGGCCGATGAGTCAGAGCCATGACGAGCTGCTGCTGGGGCTGTCCTATGCCCGCGACACCATGGCCAGGATGCAGGGCATCTCCCGCGAATATGCCCAGCTGAAGAAAGGGCTCCACAGGGAAAAGGATGCCGTTAACGGAAAGCTCCTGCTCCGCCATAAAAGGGTGCTCGTCCACGGGGTCCTCCTGCTGGCGGCATTCGCAGGCGCAGTGGCCATCCGTGACGAGTTCGGCTTCACCGTCTTCGCCATCCTGGCAGCCCTCTCGCTTTGGAGCTGGAACCTGCAGGGATTTATGAAGAAGCTCTACTACCTGGCGGCCGCTTTTGGAGCAGCGATGTATGTCTATACGGGCTGGCATGCCGATATGCAGGCCATGCTGGCTGTCATTGCGGCGGGGCTCATCCTGTGCTTCGCTGTTGTGAAGGTGTGGAACCTGATGGTCGCGGCAGGCAACAGGAGGAATGCCGGGAAGGACCAGGCGGCTAAAGAGAGGATGCAGGAGCTGGACGCGGCTTACGGCCAGCTGGAGGCTGAACTGAAGGAGAAGACGTCCTCCTGGTATCCGCTGGACTATTATAATATGCAGGCGGCAGAGTTCTTCCTCAATGCTGTGCGCAACCACCGTGCGGAATCCGTAAAGGAGCTGGTGGACCTGTTCGACGCGGAATCCGCGCGCAGGAGGCAGCTCGAATTGCAGAAGCGTCAGGCGGAAGAGCAGAGACGCAGGCAGCAGATACAGGCCCAGAACCAGCAGGCCATACGGGAGAAGCTGGAATTTGCCGACAGGATGGATGCGCTGGCCCGTTACATCGAGGGTGCCCAACGCGACAGGGATGTCCGCGACATCAAACGGCAGCTACAGGATATCGAGAATAACCTGAACAGCCGCTGAACGCTCCTGCGCATGGGGCATGGAAGCGTCCGCCGCAGCGGAGATGGTCCCGCTGCGGCGGCCTGGGGCAGGGTGCCCTACAGCCTCTGGTCTCTGTCAGAGGGTATATATTCCACGATGTCCTGTACCCTGCAGTTCAATATGCGGCACAGGTCGTTCAGGGTCTTTGTGGATATGTCCATGTTGTGCTTGAGCCTGTGCAGGGTGCTGTCCGACAGGTTATGCCTTTTGGTGAGCGTGTACCAGTTCTCTTCCGATTCTTCCAGTGTCTTCCAGAACGGGGAATAGCTAATCATCATGGTGCCTCCTATTGATACTTCTAAGCATAGGATATATTTTTTTATCTGAATATCTTCGCAAGAACGAATATATTCCAAATACCGATGGTACGGACATGGAAGGACGCAGATGGGACAGGGAGAGAAGCAGCTTGTGAAACGGAAATTATTGTAGCGAGGAGGAATGATGAAGAAATGGATATGTAGGATTATCATATTGGTTTGTGCAACTGCCATCATGGCAGCTATCACCGGCTGCTGTGGCTACAGACAACTGACGGATGATGTGCAGATAATACAGTATTTTGTCGCGTCAGCCGACAATCTGAACTGGCAGACAGTACGTATGAGAGTGATAGTGCCAGCGGACAGATACCGGGAGGGATGGACTGAGAATGCCATGCGGTTGTATGTTATTATCAGGAGCAGACGCATACCTAACCGGATAGACATGGTGTTGTACGATAGTATGGAGAAATTCGAGTTATGTGAGGAATACGCGAAAACATCATTCGAAAAATAAATTGTGTCCAAGAGAAAAAAGGGGGATGAATAAATCATGAAGATATTCTATGCATTGGGATATATCTATATAGCTGCCGGGGCGACCTGGAGGATTGCCTGCCTGTTCCGGAGGAAAGGGAGCTGCAGGTTCCGCTCCTGCCCGTTCAGGCGGGACTACGTCAGCAGCTCCTGTCTGTATTTCCCGCCGAGCGGGTGTACCAAGTGCCCACCGACGGAAGAAGAAAGAGCCATATATGAGCATTCGGCCTGTGGAATCGTTGAAGCATTGACGGAAAAGGATGGTCAGCGGTCATTAGGATGAATGGCGGCAGGATGGGATGACAGAGGCCGTAGCTACTGGGACAGTTCCCATTGCTACGGCTCTTGTTCCTTATGGGTGAGACATAGAGATGCTGTAGGTTTTCGGCCAGCCATGCCGGGCATCCGGCGATGGCTGGCAAGCGCGTACAAGCTGCCCGGTTAGTTACCTGGTGGAGCTTAGCAGGACGAGTCCCTTATCTCCTGTACTTTCTTCAGATATTCAGCCTTGGCATGGACGTACCTGTCCAGTTCGTCTGCCTGCTCGTCGGTTATGCAGACTTTCTCTCCATCAGGATAGATGGAATGGTTCCCGGGCTTTCCGTAGACCTTCTGGTTCCATCTGCGCCCCTTGATGACTGCCGGGGCGATGGGCTTTACCAGGGCATCTATCCTGCCCTTCTTTTCTTTCCAGCTCTCCTGTGCGAGCAGGGCCAGCTGATAGTTTATTGTGGAGGAGAACCCTGAGTCCATCTCTTTTACTTTGGCTCCTATGGAAAGGGCTTTGGACACTTCCTCGTCCAGCGCCTCCATCTTGATGGTCTTCGTCCAGCATAAGGAAGGCCTTCTAAGCTCGAACCAATCCTCCCCGGATTCCCTTTCGTCCCAGCGGTAGCCCCCTAAGGCCTTAATCTCATCCTTATGGGGCTTCGTGTCCCCGCTGAACCACACGGACACCTGGATGCTCCCATCGGTCTGGTCAACATGGGGGAGAACCGAGGCGTTGAAGACCAGACCGGCAGCTTTCGTTGCCGCCGCCATGGACTCTTTGTAACATTCCTTGCACAGGCCACTCTTCTTGAAGTATTCTATCTTACGCTTCCGGTCTGCGCCTTTTCCGAACAGCTCCACCACGTCCTCATGCCCGCATCCCATCATGATTGTGTATTTCATATGCATTCCATCCTTTCTATGTAGATTGCTAGGTTGGGGCAGCCGATGGCTGCCTTCGCTAAACCCGCCTGAGCATCCCGCCAGGAAGGAGCTCGATGCCGATATGACCCGACTCCGAATAGGCGGGGACATCATAGTTATAGACATATGCAGGGACCGTGCCCTGTTCAATCCCTATCCTGTCCCAACTCCAGTCCTCCTTATGGGAACTGACTATTATATAGTTTGTCACCCTGCCGGCCTTGATACGGCTTCGGACAGTTGCATATACCAAGCATCCAAACTTATCCTCGATATCCTGGATGCGCTTCTGGTCAGCTGCATCCAAAGGGATACAGATTCCATCCTCCATGACAGAATCTATCTTCCCACACTCCTGAAACCTGTTGATGGCTTCGGGCAGAAAGCCGAGCGCCCCCATCCTCCAGATGGCCTCATCCATAGCTTCTTCCATGGTGCATATCCCCGTCATGTCAGGGGCGTCCTCCATTGCGGCGAGCCACTCCTGCACTTCAGCAATGTACCTGCCCATGGATGCCATGGCATTGAGCTCCTCTGTCTGGTCCGGATGGCGCTGCTCCTCGATTTGGAATAAGTAGTGCCATGGATTGGATGTGAAATCCTGGAAATCTTCTTTTGGCATAATGTCCTGTCTCCTTTCCATATATACAGTATTTAACAGGCTGCTGCAGTCGATGTATGATGATAGCTTGGAAGGCCCTGTGGGGAGGGGCGGCTGACGTTCCCATGCCTTCCGCCCCTCCCAGGGGTCCCCGGTCACTCCTCGTCATCCTGGATGACGTCCTGCCAGTGGTTCCGGCGCACCAGGCCGCCGCGATTCCACCACCGCATCGTCCCAGAAGCGGTCCTGAACTTCTCTGCCTTCAGCCAGCCGTTGCATGTCTCGCACCGCAACGATGAAGACCAGGAGTTGGCGGCATATTCCGATGTGTAGCCATTGACGTACACCTGGCCATATTCCCTGACCAGCGGGTGCCGCTGCTGCAGGGCGTCCCCGTCCACCTGGTAGCGCCTGCCCGTCCTGCCGCCCACGCTGCCGCGCTTGTTCCGGTAGGGCGGCTCGTATGCGACGTTAAAGTTGTTGTGCTCCCCGTACTTCATCAGGTCCATCTGGAACGTGGGGAAGTCCAGGACATAGGCCACATGGTTCTTTGCGCACCAGCGGAGGTACATGTCGAACAGGTACTCAGCCGGCAGGAAGTCCATCTTGGAGCCCTGGACGGCCTCGTTCATGAAGTCGAAGGTCTTGTTGGCATCCGCCATCATGTCGTTCTTGTACGGCTCCAGGGCCTGGAGGGCATCCCTGCTGTAGCCGTCCAGCAGCCCCATGTCGGTGGTGACCTTCCAGAGCAGCCACTCGGCGACCTCCTCGCGCAGCACATAGTCCTCCTTGATATGCCGCATACTCTCCGTGACATAGGAGATGGACTTCTGGAACGGCGCCAGGATGAGCGTCTTGGTCAGGCTGTCCGTGCGGTCGGCGAACCGGGGGATGTCGTTGCACTGCTGCACTAGGATTCCGCGGTACTGCCACGGGAAAGGCATATGGTACAGCTGCCGGAACTGGATGGTCTCATGGCGGGACAGCTTCTTCACGCGCTCGCAGTCCTTGACCGGCTGTGTGGCGGCCATGGTCTCGGTGCCGATGATGATGTACGCCGTCTTGATGCTGCCTGCCAGGTTGTTGTCGGTCAGGCCCTCCAGCGATACGGGTATCACAGCCTCGCCCCCGCACCCCAAATCGGGATGTGCCTCGCGGTTCTGGATGTCCACCAGCCTGCACATCATGTCGCCCAGCGTGCTCTTGCCGTTGTTGCCCTTGTGCAGCTCGTCGAACCAAATCAGGTAGTGGCCGGGGTTGTCCTTGCGGATGAGGAAGTGCATCGTCTCCAGCATAATCCTGCTGGCTGCCCTGCCCGTCTCCGTGGACAGGTCGAAGGGCGCAGTGTAGGCATCCGAAGGCCTCCAGGGCCTGTCCTCGCCGTATTCCTGCAGCTCAGGCTCCCTGCATGTCCCGTCCGGCTCCGGATGCAGCATGACCTCGGGGTTCGTCCCATAGGGATGGTGGACCGGCAGCTTGGACAGCGAGATGGCATCGGGGTATTCCCTGTCGAACGCGGGGTCATCGTATGCCATGAACGCCGCGCGCCTGTCCGTCCCGGGGATTGTGGCCGCCTTGTCGAAGTCCCAGACCCCGTTCCGGCAGAACACGATGTGCCTGCCACCTCCGCCCAGCGTGCGCACAGGCGCATCGGAGAGGTATGCCAGGAACTCGGCCGTCTCGTGGTTGCGCACCGCGTTGGGGCACAGCCCGCGGAAGACCCTCATCATGTTGCTGGCCGCGTCATCGGGTTTGATTTCCGAATAGATGCCTGACCACCTGTACCTGCCACCGTCCAGGTAGTAGTGCCTCGCGACCAGGATGCCCCCGGGCTGCAGTCGGAAGACCTCGCCTGTGGACAGCAGCACCATGGCTGCCGCCGCCCCCGGCAACGTCTGAGGGGGCTTTATCGCGGAGCCACCCATGCGGTTCATGTTCTCCAGCATGGCCCAGCTGTTGTACAGTTCCAGCAGCTCATCGCGTATGGTTTCGATTCTCACGGGTCCGGTGAGGGGGTCCAGCAGCTCGGCCATCGTCACCGGATGGTTCTCGCAGTATGCTGCTGTTATGTTGATTATCATCGTCTCCAGGCCGCTGCGCTGTGCCGATTGAGGGGGTGCGCCGTTTCCGTTGGAACCGGGGCTGCTGCTTCCGATGTTTCCGCTGCCTCCGCCAGACGACCCCATAATCTGGGCAATCCTTTTTGCGGTTGCGTCCTTCATCTCCTTAGATTTCATTGCTTTTTCTTCCTTTGCGGCATCCCGCGCCTTTGCCTTGGCCACCTGCTTCTTCAGCTCGCCAATCGGCTGGTTCTCGTCGATGCCGTATGCTATGGCTGTCAGCATGATGACATCGTCATCATTTCCCTGCGGTGCCGCCCCGGCCTTTTGGGGTACCTCTGCAGCCCCTTTCC
>CAOOJO010000080.1 GCA_948496895.1 uncultured Acetatifactor sp.
CTGACAGCCCCCGCAGCCGTGTCAGCGGCAGGCTTCCATATGCGGGCCTGCGCAGAGAGAATGCCGGAACACGGAGCTCCGGCAGTAGGAGGAACCAATGATAGAGAAATGCAAGGCACTGTACAAGCAATACGAGGAGATCATCGTCTACCTGATCGTAGGCTTCCTGACCACCGTGGTGTCCTGGGCCGCGAAGTTCATCGCCAACGCCCTGCTGTTCCATAACACCATGTACCCCACCCCCTTCGAGAACACGGTGCTCAGCACCGTCAACTGGGTGACGGGCGTCATATTCGCCTTCTTCACCAACCGGCGGTTCGTGTTCAAGAGCAAGGAGCCCATGCGGAAGGAAGCGCCGAAATTCGTGCTCTCCAGGGTGGCCACATGGATCCTGGACATCGTGGTGATGCAGATTCTCACCGCGGCGGGCATCAACCTGGTGGTGGCCAGCGTGATATCAGCCGTGCTGGTGGTCATCGCGAATTATGTTTTCAGCAAGCTGTTTGTCTTTAAGAAGAAAAAGCCGGCCTCGAAAAAATAGGACTTCTCGGAAAAAGGACTTCCGCTCAGGGCAGAAGTCCTTTTATCATTTCCTTCACCAGCGCCGCGGAATGCTTTGCGGCAGCCCTCTCGAAGGTGGGGTAGTCCATCTCGGCGCTGTCGTCCGCCTTGTCCGAAATGGCCCGGATAATCACGAAGGGCAGGCTGTTCAGATAAGCGCCATGGGCGATGGAGGCTCCCTCCATCTCGGCGCAGTCCCCCTGGAACCGGGCTATCAGCCGTTCCTTCACCTCCCTGCTGGAGATAAACTGGTCGCCGCTGACCACCCGGCCAAACATGACATGGATGTCAGGATTCACCTTCTCGCAGGCCGCCCTGGCCAGCTCCATCATTCGTTCATCGGCCTTGAATTCCCGGAAGCCCATCTGGGGCACCTCCCCGGGCTGATAGCCGAAGATCGTGGTGTCCATGTCGTGGTGCAGGGCGTCCCGGGATATGAGGATGTCGCCGATGTCCAGCTTCGCGTTCAGGGAACCCGCCACGCCGGTATTGATCACATGGGACACCCGGAACACGTCCGCCAGAATCTGCACGCACAGCGCCGCGTTCACCTTGCCGATGCCGCTGCGGACGACAACTACAGGCACATCGTTCAGCGTGCCCTCAAAGAAGTCCATCCCGGCCTTCTTTATCACCGATGCCACGGTCATCTCTTTCTTAAGCTGCTCTACCTCCAGCTCCATCGCTCCTATGATGCCTATTTTCGTCATATTATGTTCTCCTTATCTCTACGCGATATTTTCTGTCCGGGAACTATTTGTAGTTCCTGGGGGACTACCTGTAGTTCCTTAATCCGGATAGACCAGCCGACTGTCGTCGATTCCATAGAGCACATTGTCCAGATACCGCTTCGCCAGGAGGTTCGCCATGGGCAGGTTCATGTCCAGATAATTGCCGCAGTCCTTCGCGGAGGCACCGGGCACCTCGCCCTGGAAATCCCGGATGAACTGGTACATGTCCACCATCAGGGGCAGGATGTCCCTGGAGCTGTAGTCCCCGGCCAGCAGCAGATAGAAGCCCGTGCGGCATCCCATGGGGCCGAAATAGATGGTCTTCGAGCCGTATTCCGGGTGGTTGCGCAGGAACGTGGCCCCCAGATGCTCGATGGTATGCACCTCCGCCGTGTTCATGACAGGCTCCTCGTTGGGGCTGGTCATGCGCAGGTCGAAGGTAGTGATGACCTCCGCGCCCACATTGTCCTTGCGGGACACGTAGACGCCGGGCTTTAATTTGATGTGGTCGATGGTGAAGCTCGCTATTTTTTCCATGGAGGGTCTTCCTTTCTTTTACCATATTTCTGATTAAAATAAAAAAGCAGGTGATGGGAATCGAACCCACATATCCAGCTTGGAAGGCTGGTGTTCTACCACTGAACTACACCTGCATAAATATTGCCTATTCAATTCCGCCACAACACTGATTATTTTACACGGAAACAGGGCCGTTGTCAATACCTTTGGAGGATTTTTTTCAAGTAGCCTGGAGTCCATGGTATCGGTAATACTGCAGCAACAGCCTCACCACCCTGCTGTAGCTCACAGCGCCATCGGAGATGCCGTGTATCTTCAGATTCGTGTCGATGAACACATCCGCGGCCTTGTCCACCACCTCCGTGTCGATCAGGGCCTTGCCGTTGATGCGGTCCCACTCCTCATCCACCACGAAGACATTGTCCTCCCAGACCTGGGCCTCCACCTCCACCGGGGCAATCCTCTCTATGGCCTCCTCATAGGCAGCGCTGTTCTCCCTGCGCGCCTTATAGATATCGTTGCGCAGGTACACCAGCACGCTCAGATACCCGGCATACTGGAAGAAGGCGTCCTCCGACTGCACACAGGCAAGGTAGCCGATGAAATTGGCCTCATCCTCATAGATGTACCCCCGCAGGTGGGCCAACTCGTGGCACATGGTGGAGGGGAAGTTCAGGATGTGCATGACGTCGTTGTAGTTGGCTTCCATGGAGAAGGGGAAATAATACCCCTGCATATGCTGCTGGCACATGAAATCCGAGGTGAGAAGCGCCTTGGGGCGGGGATAATAGCCCTTTAGCTGGGGATATTCCTCCCCCAGCCGCGCCATCAGCTCCCGGGCCATGTCCTCCATGTCCAGCAGCTCCCCGTCCCGCCCTGTGCTGCCCGGGTACAGCGCCATGCCGCTCTCGTCCCTAAACATCTCCCCGCTCAGGCGGTTGCACTGCTCCGCCACCATGTTGTAGACCCCTATCAGCTCCTCCAGCGTGTATACATTGTCGTCCTCCCCGAAATAATGCTCCGAGAAGGTGGAGGCATGGTAGAGGATGAAGCAGTTCAGCGTCATAATCAGGCAGACTATCAATAATGTCCAGACGAAAAACCGATAATACAGGATGCTGACCTTGCGAAAACCTCTGAATCTCCCGCTCTGCGGCGGGGCTTCCGCAGACATGCCGCGGTCTTCCCCTCCCGCGCCCACAGCAGAAACGGCCTCCCTTCGCCGGTCACCCAGATGTCTCACCGCCAGGACGATTCCCATGCCCGCCCAGACAATGCCGAGCAGCGCAGCCAGCCCCAGCACCAGCAGCCCCGCCCCAATCAACCATTCCCCCACCGAAAAGGGGAACAGCCCGGTCACCCGGCCATAGGTGCCCACCCAGACAGGGAAGACGTGGGCGATGTACCAGTCCGAAAAGGCAGAGCTGTTCCACGCCGCCACGTTCAGCAGGACCACCAATGCCGCAATCCCCAGATACACCAGTCTGCTTCTCCGAAAGAATCCTCTTCTCTCCATTCCCTTCCCCCTGTCCTTCCGCGCGCCACCCCATGCCGCCCGCGCCTCTGTTCTTCGCTCCTGCCCCCGCTCTTTAGCGGTCCCGCCGAAAGAAAAAGATGAACATGGTCGCATGTTCATCTTTTTCAGGCATGGCTATTAAGCTCGTTACTTTATGACGATATCGTCCCACCCATCGGAGGGCACGATGGAGATATAGGTCTTCCCTGTGTTGAGCTGGATTTGCTCGCTTGTGCCCTTCTTGTAGAAGGTAGTGGGCGCGGTATCCGAACCCTTATACCAGTTCACCTCTATGGCTTTCCCATTGGTTATATAGTAGCCGCTCCGCCCCGAGGTGTCCAGGACATTATAGACCAGATAGCCATCTCCTAAGTCGGAGAAGGTGCAGTCCTGAATCAGGAGGTTCTTGAAGGTAAGCTGGGCATTGTCATGCTGGGGATCCAGGTGGGGCTGGCCATACTCATAATAATCATATGTCCCCGTCTCCTCGTTGTATTTCAGCGTGGAGCCGTTGTGCTTGAAGGGAAGCTGGATTTCCGTACAGTCGATGGCCCCCGTCTCGTCGGAGAGGTCGATTTCCTGATTGGAGAACTGGAAGTGAGGCCCCTCATAATACTCGTTGTATTCCTTGCTGTAATTCTTGCTGCTGAAATTCTTCTCCAGATCCCCCTTCAGGATATACTCCGTGAATTCCGTGGGCTTGCCATTCTGCACCCGGGAGAAGGTGCCGGTGAAATTGTCGCAGTAGGCCTTCTCGGCAATCAGATCCATGGCGAAATAAGGGCCGCCGTCATGGCAGAGCACGGCGTTCCACTCGCCCAGCAGATAGATGTTGGTGGAGCGGGTACTGCGGATGCTGCCCATCTGCTCGATTTTCTCCCAGTCCTTTACCAGCACCATGAAACGCGTAATCCTGTCGTTCAGCGTGCTGTTCATGATCTCATAGACCACATCGGCCTCCGTCAGTCCATAGTGGGGCAGGGCTATCTTCTCGTTGTCCACCATCACCGCTATGGGCCGCTGATCCTTCAGCGCCTCGTCGATCCACTCGTTGGTCAATTCGCTGCGATACATCCCTTCCCGGGTCTCCTCCGGCTCCTCGGTGGCCTCAGGCTCCTCGGTCGCCTCGGGAGTGGGTTCCGGCGTCTCCTCTATGATCACAGGCTCCAGGGTCTGCACCGGTGAGTCGTCCTTCTCCCCATCGCTGCCTCCGCAGCCGACCAGGAGAAGCGCCGCTGCCATAATTGCTGCCAGTACTTTCTTTTTCATGGATATTTCCTTTCTTTTATATGTTTTTTTCTATTTTATCCCCAAATACCGCTTTTTGTCCATTTATTCTTCCGGATTCTAAACGATTATTATGAATTTCACTTTTCTTCGTCCATAAACGCACGGGAACCCGTCGCTCCGGTCTGGCCCTGATACTTTCCCCGGTAGGGATGCAGGGCGGAATCGTCCATCTCCGCGAACACCAGCTGCCCCACCCTGCGCCCGGCCTTCAGTTCGATGGCGCAGCGGTTGGCGTTGAACAGCTCCAGCGTAATCTCCCCACGGAAGCCCGGATCCACCCAGCCCGCGTTCTGGATGAACAGGCCCATGCGCCCCAGGGAACTGCGGCCCTCCACAAAGGCTGTCAGGTTGTCCGGCAGCTCTATGTACTCCATGGTGGTGGCCAGGACGAACTGGCCGGGCAGGAGCACATAGGTATCCGTCTCCATGGTACGGTATTGAATCTCGTTCTCCAGGTCGATGACGCCCCTGGGCAGGTCCTCGATGATGCTGAACATGTTCCCCAGCCGGATGTCCACGCTGGCGGGCTGTATCTGGCTCTCCTCCAGGGGCGAGATGGACAGCGTCCCCTCCCGGAGCATCCTCATGATCGTCTTATCCGATAGTACCATTCTGTCCTCTCCTCTTCCATCAGTATGCGCCTGCCCGCCAGCCGCCTCAGGACTGCAGCCCCTGCCATATCCGCCTCTGGCCGATTCCCAGCATCTGCCATGCCTGCTTCCTGTCCAGCCTCAGCCGGCACGATGCCGCTCCCCGCTGACAGCGGCCTGCATCACCGATACCCGGCGGCGGCCAGGTTGTCATAGCTTTGCTTCAGGCAGTCGAAGGGGCTGCCCTGGCAGGTATCCTGCTCCACCAGCAGGTATTCACAGCTCGTCCCCTCCAGCTTCTGCAGGATAGCCTCGAAATTCAGGTTCCCCTCCATCACGGGAGCCATCATGGGCCCTTCCGCGCCTACAGCCATGTCTTTCAGGTGCACACAGGGAATCCTGTCCGCCAGCCTCCCGATCCACTGGCACACGTCCGCCCCGGCGGCCTGCACCCAGTAGGTATCCAGCGTAAAGCCAAGCTCCTTTGGCCCGAACCACTCACACAGGTACTCAATGATGCGCTTCTCCTGGGATGCCCCTTCCGCCTGCACCCTGCGGAACTCGAAATTGTGGTTATGGTACATCAGCAGCTTTCCCGCCTCCGCAATCTTCCTGGCCGGTTCCCTGAAATCCCCGGCGAACTGCGCCAGCCATTCCGGCGCGCGGTATCTGTCCGGCATGGCGCCGATGCCGATATACCTGCAGCCCATGATGTCATGCTCCTCGATCAGCCGCTCCGTATCATAAAGGATGCGGTTCACGTCGCTGTGGGTCAGCACGATTTCCAGCCCGTTCTCATCGCAGATCTCGCGGATGCGCTCCGGGCGGATGTCCTTCCCCACCGCGGAGATCTGCACCGTTTTATAGCCTATCTGCGCGATACGCTTCATGCTCCGGGCAAAGTCCTTCTCATTCTGGGTATACGCGCGTATGGTGTAAAGCTGTGCCCCCGTCCTCATCTCCTCATTCCCTCCTGCTCTTCGCTCTGTAGATCCACTCCTTTTATTGTAATCTGTCCCGGCAATGAAATCAATAGCATTTTTTGGATTTTACCGATTTTATCCCTTGACTTTTCAAAATAAACGTGGTATCCTACTTGAAATTTCAGATTCCTGTAGTTGAGACAGGAAAAGCCAGGAGAATTTACCATGTTTGCATACAATTGTGTATCTTATGTACTGATTATGCTGCCCGTGCAGATTTTTCACTTTACGGTCACGACCTGATTCCGGTGGACATCCGGAAGAGCGCATGGCCGAAGAGACGGAAAGTCTTATTTGGCTATGCGGTAATCAGAACAGGAGCCGCTAGCGTATACCCGAAGGCGTATATGGCAGAGCGGTTCTTTTTTTATACAGAAACAAGATTCCATACGTCAAACAGCGTCTGCCCCGCACAGCGCCCCAGAGGATTTACGGACGCATTCCTTTCGCGGCCGGAAATTCTCTGTCCGTGTCCGGGTGCTGGGCGGGGCAGCACGGAACTAAAATCAGGAGGGAAAGACATGAACGTGATTGAGGCAGAGAACCTGACGAAGACCTTTCGGGTCAGGCAGAAGGAAAAGGGCATGAAGGGGAGCCTCCAGGCGATCCTGCGCCCCAAAGTCAGAGAGGTGCAGGCGGTGGACGGCATCTCCTTCTCCGTGGAGGCGGGCGAGATGCTGGCCTTCATCGGCCCCAACGGCGCGGGGAAGAGCACCACCATCAAGATGCTCACGGGCATCCTCTATCCCGACGGCGGCCGGGCCAATGTGCTTGGCATCGATCCCGCGAAGCAGCGCAAGCGCCTGGCCTATGAAATCGGCACCGTGTTCGGCCAGAAGGAGCAGCTTTGGACCCACCTGACGCCATACGACAATTTCCGCTTCTTCGGGGCCATCTACGACATCCCCGACCGGGAGATAGAGGCGCGCATCCGGGAGCTTGCGGACACCTTCGAGCTTGGCTCCTTCTTAAACACCCCGGTCAGGAACCTGTCCCTGGGCCAGCGCATCCGCTGCGAGATCGTGGCCTCCCTGATCCACAGGCCCAAGGTGCTGTTCCTGGACGAGCCCACCATAGGCCTGGATCCGGTGGTAAAGGAGAACATCCGCGCCCTGATCAAACAGATGAACCGGGAGCTTGGCACCACCATCTTCCTCACCAGCCACGATGTGGGGGACATCGAAAAGCTCTGCAGGCGCATCATCATCGTGAACAGCGGGCGGATCGTGCTGGACGATTCCATGGACCATCTGAAGCACCATTATCTGAACCGGAAGATCGTGGAGGCCAAGCTGGGAGAGGAGGCAGCCCTGCCCGCCGCGGAGGGCATCACCCTCCTGAAGCAGAAGGGGAGCCAGGTGAGGTTCCAGGTGGACACAGGGAGGCTTCCCATCAATGAGGCGCTGCACCTGATCGACGCGGAGAACCTGGAGGACATCAACATCTCCAACGTCCCGCTGGAGACCATCATCACGGATATCTACAAGGCAGAGGGGAGGGAGGAAAAGCCGTATGAGCAGGCATCCGGGCATCCGAAAGTACAGAGTCATCTACCAGTCCGTGGTCATGGAGAGCCTTCAGTACGCGGCCAGCATCGCCATGGGCTTCATCAGCTTTGCCATCATCATCTTCGTGTTCATCCAGCTATGGAATTACATGTATTCCTCGCCGGGAGAGCTGATCGCCGGGTACAACAAGGCCCAGATGATATGGTACGTCATGATCACGGAGACCATCTGGTTCGGCACCCCGTCCCAGGTGGTGACCAGGCAGGTGGCCGCGGACATCCGGGGCGGCAATATCGCCTACCTGATGGGCAAGCCCTACCATTATTGCCTCTACTGTCTGGCGAAATATACAGGCGGATGGAGCATCCAGCTTCCCATGTTCGCCCTGCCGGCCCTGGGGCTGGGCATCGTCTTCGTGGGGCCTCTGCCGGATTCAAGCCCCCTGGCGCTCCTTGCGGCGGTGCCCGTGGTCATCGCGGGCATCACCATAGACGCGGTCCTGCGGCTGTGCATCAGCATGATCTCCTTCTGGATTGAGGACTCCAATCCCTTCCAGTGGCTCTACAGCAAGCTCCTGCTGGTGGTGGGCACCCTGTTTCCGGTGGAGATATTCCCGGCGGCCCTCCAGCCCCTGGTGAAGTTCACGCCTGTCTACACTGTCTGCTACGGCCCGGCCAAGCTGATCGTGGACTTCTCCATGGAAAAATATCTGGAGATTCTGCTGGCCCAGGCCCTGTACCTGGGTGCGGCCCTGGGGCTCATGTTCTATCTCTACGGAAAGGGGGTAAGGAAATTATATGTCAACGGCGGTTAAGAACCAGCTGCGGGTCTGCCTGCTGGCCATAAAATACAATATCATGCGGGAGATGCTGAACCGCGTCACCTTCCTGACCAACATCGGCTTCATGATTCTCAACAATGCCACCTTCATCCTGCAATGGATGATTCTCTTCCATATAAAAGAGGACATCGGCGGCTACACCATGCGGGAGGTCATGCTGCTGTGGGGCCTGGCCGCCAGCACCTTCGGCCTGTCCCGGATCCTGTTCGCCAGGGCCTTCTCCCTGCCCGACCTGATCGTCAGCGGGAAGCTGGACTCCTATCTGGTGCAGCCCAAGAACGTGCTCCTGGGCGTCATCACCTCGGCCACCAGCACCTCGGCCATCGGCGACCTGCTGTACGGGCTGATCCTGCTGTGCGTGTTCTGCTTCAGCCCGGGGCGGCTGCTCTTGTTCCTGCTGTTCACGGTCACCGGCGCGGTGATCCTGGCGGCCTTCGCTCTGCTGCTGGGGAGCCTGTCCTTCTGGTTCCTGCGGGCGGACGCCTTCGCCCAGCATATGGTGAACAGCTCCATCAGCTTCGCCACCTACCCGG
>CAOOJO010000081.1 GCA_948496895.1 uncultured Acetatifactor sp.
CGAGTACGTGACCATGGCCTTCGAGAAGGGCGTCCCCACCTCCTTGAACGGGGAGAAGATGAAGGTCTCCGACATCATCACGAGGCTGAACGAGCTGGGCGGGAAGCACGGCATCGGCATCATCGACATCGTGGAGAACCGGGTGGTGGGCATGAAGTCCAGGGGCGTGTACGAGACCCCCGGCGGAACCATCCTGATGGAGGCCCACCAGCAGCTGGAGGAGCTGATCCTGGACAGGGACACCTACGCCATGAAGAAGGAGATCGGCAGCCGCTTCGCCAGCCTTGTGTACGAGGGGAAATGGTTCACCCCCCTGCGCCTGGCCGAGCAGGCCTTCATAGAGGAGACCCAGAAGTACGTCACCGGCGAGGTGAAGTTCAAGCTCTACAAGGGCAACATCATCAAGGCCGGAACCACCTCTCCCTACAGCCTGTACAATGAGAGCATCGCCTCCTTCACCACAGGTGACCTGTACGACCACCACGACGCGGAGGGCTTCATCAACCTCTTCGGGCTGTCCTGCAAGGTAAGGGCCATGAAGATGGCCGAGCAAAACGTGGAGATGTTCTAAGGCACGAAAGCCTTCCTGCCTTGATCGTGACCATACCGTTTCCCCTGTCCTGTGCCCCACCGGCATCCGACAGGGGAAATTTTTTGGAAAAAATATTTTTTCACGAAACTTTTCTCATACCTGCCCCATCTAATCTTTCAGACAGCCAAGGAACCATTCGGAAACACCTTGCGAAGGTTCCTATGAGAAAGGAGGGAATCGCCATGAGCTTTTTCTCACAGAAAAGGGAGAAGGCGAACAGAGAGCTGGTCGAGCAGATCCTTCTGGAACGGTACGACCAATACTACCGTCTGGCCTATCGGTACGCCCACCATGAAGCCGACGCCTTCGACATCGTCCAGAACGGCGCTTACAAGGCAATCCGCGGCAGCCATGCCCTGAAAGAGCCCCAGTACGCCCAGACCTGGGTCTACCGCATCATGCTGAACGAATGCTTCCAGTACCTGAAGCGCCCCAGTGCCGCTTCCTATGAGGAGCTCCAGGACAGGTACGGACTGGAGGGGGAGGCCGCCGAGGACCAGTACGCGGACATAGACCTGCAGAAGGCCCTGGAGACCCTGGACGAAAAAGACCGATCCGTGGTCATCCTGAAATATTTCGAGGACATGAAGCTCTCGGAGATCGCGGACATTCTGGAGGAGAATGTGAACACCGTCAAAAGCAGGCTTTACCGGAGCCTCAGAAAGCTCCAGGGTCTTCTTCTGGAGGAAGCAGAAAAAGGAGGGACAGCATATGGAGCATAATTTCCCGAACACGGAAACCCAGAACATGGAACAGAGCAGATTGGATGAAAAAATGAGATCATACAGGAAAGAATATGAAAGGCCGCACATGTCCCGAAGCCAGGTGGCACAGCTGCGGCGCACGATCAGGGAGGCAGAACAGATGGAACAGAAAAGACACACAAAAGCAGGCATCATCAAATTCGCAGCGGCAGCGGCCGCCACAGTCGGCATCTTCGTCACGCTGCCGAACCTATCCTACCCCATCGCCCACGCCATGGAGCAGATTCCCCTCATCGGGCCCCTGGCCAGCGCGGTGACCTTCCGCAACTACGAGTACGAATCCGACAGGCACATGGCCGACATCTCCGTGCCGGAGCTCCATCTGCCGGAGGTCTCCCTGGAGCAGTTGCCGGAGGACAGCGACGTCCAGGAGAAGCTGGAGCGCTCCACGGAGGAGATCAACGCGGAGATCCAGGAGATCACCGACAATCTGATCGCCGAGTTCGAGGCCAACATGCAGGATCAGGAGGGCTATCAGGACGTGGTGGTTAAGAGCGAGATCCTGGCCACGCAGGCGGACTACTTCACCCTGAAGCTCATCTGCTACCGGGGCGCGGGCAGCGGATATCAGTGGAATTATTATTATACCATTGACTTGAACACCGGAGAGAGGTTACAATTAAAAGACCTCTTCCAGGACGGCGCGGACTATATCACCCCCATCAGCGAGAGCATCAAGGAGCAGATGCAGGCCCGGATGGACGCGGATGAAAATGTGTACTACTGGCTGAACGACGAGATAGAGGAATGGAACTTCAAGGCCATCACGGATGAGACCTCTTTCTATCTGAATGAAAACGACAATGTGGTAATCGGCTTCAACGAGGGGGATGTGGCTCCCATGTACATGGGAACCGTGGAATTCGAGATCCCCGCAGAGGTGGTGGCCGATATCCGAAGATAGGCGAGGGGGCGGCAGTCCGGAGACGGCAGAAAGCGAGGAACACATGAAAATATTCCCGATCATCCTGACCGGCTACCTTCTCATCATCAACATCATTGGCTTCGCCCTTATGGGCATAGACAAAAAAAGAGCCGTCCGAGGTGCCTGGCGCATCTCGGAGGCTTCTTTGTTCCTCGCCGCGTTCCTGGGGGGCGCTTTGGGCTGCACCCTGGGCATGCGGCGTTTCCGCCATAAGACGAGGCACTGGTACTTCAGATACGGCATGCCCGCCATCTTCGCGGCCCAGGCCTTCCTGGCCCTGTTCCTCTGGCACGGCCTGAACTGATTCCGGGCAGGCCCCGCCGTCACATCCTGACACGGATGTCAGCCTCACGGTACGGCACAGGCAGCCCTCCGGCGCATGACCGGGCAAATCCCGCCAGCCCGGAGGCTCCCGGCTAGGTGGTCACAATGACACCGCCGTCATTGGCATACATGCTGCTGACGCCCCTGGTGTCCATGATGATGCAGTCACCGAATGCCACCTTTTCCAGAATCATCCGCTTCACCTGCTCCGCCCGCTCTAAGGCGTTACAGTGGGTGATGATAAGACGGCGCTCCGCCGCGTTCTTCACCTCCAGGGCCGCCAACTCCGCCATTCTGCTCAGGGCCTTTTTGATGCCGATGGTCTGGCTCTTCTGGATAATCTCCCCCTTATTGGAGCCCATCACGGGTTTGATGCTCAAGGTGGACGCCACCAGGGCCTTCACCCCGGAAAGCCTGCCGTTCTTTCGCAGGGTCTCCAGATTGTCCAGCACGAAGTAGGTGTGGATGCTGTCCCGGAACGCCTCGATCTTCTCCACGATTTTCTCAAAGGGAAGGCCCTTCTCCTCCAGCTCCATGATTTTCAGCGCGATCTGGGTCTCGCCGCCGCTGGCGGACTCCGAATCCACCACGTGAATCTGCTTCTGGCCATATTTCTCGTGGTACAAATCCATCCCCAGTCTGGCGCTGTTGTAGCTGCCGCTTAAGTGGGAGGAAAGGGTCACAGCATACACATGATCTACCTCCTCATGGTAGCTCTCCAGGAAGCGCTCCGGCGACGGGCAGGAGGATTTCGGACACTTGGGGTATTCCGCCACCTTCCGCAGAAATTCCGCCTGATTGAAGCTCTCATCGTCCAATATGTTATACTCCCCTACCTCCAGCCCCAGGGGAACCCTCTCGAAACGCCTGTCCCAGAGGAAATCCGCAGGCAGCTCACAGCAGCTGTCCACTACAATCTTATAGCTCATCCTGACTCCTATCAGCCGAATCTGTTTTACGGATATGAAAACTATTTTATCAGATTCGGCTCTTCATTTTATTCGGTTTTATTTTCTTTTACACATAGTTTTCATTACTATATATAATAACACATGTCTCCTGTTCCTGTAAAGCATATTATCCAATTTTTTGCCCGCCGATTGACCATAGGGCGGATTTCTGCTATAATCCTTTTCGATATGGGTTCATTCAGGATTCTATTGCGATAAGACCGAACGGTCAGGAGGACTTCCATGAGACAACTGCAGATCACTTCCATGAAACAGTTCATGAACCATCTCCTGGTGGCGGACACCTTCGAGCCCTTCCTGCTGGAGGAGGCCGTCATCGGCACAGCCTGCACCTACCACATAGACGGGCATGTGAACCAGGAATTCTACGGCGGGGACGAGGACGACAGAGAGAAGGACGCCTATGAATTCCGCCCCTGGGGGAAGCTTAAGGGTCTGTGCTTCGACCTGATAAAGGGTCGGCGCACGCCCCTGTTCTTCCGCTTCGTGCTGCATCTGATGCCCGACAAGGCGGCCGCCCTGTTAGAGAAGGAGGAATGCGACATCGCGTCCGACCAGGTGAAGGCCCTGGTGCTGAACATCCGCTATGACGGCACAAAGGCCACCCTCACCACGGGCACCGCACTGCACACCTTCCACCTCTCCAAGATGCCGGACGCCATCTGGGACAGGGCGCTTGGCAGATACCTGGACGGCAAGGGCATCGCCTACGAAGAGCTTGACTGACAAAAAAGCCGGTCAATGCTTCATCTTCGACTTGAAGACCAGGCTGGCCAGATAGCCGAATATCAGCGCGGCGGAGGTTCCCACCGCCCCGGCCTTGAAGCCTCCGGCGAACAGGCCCAAAAGCCCCTGCTCGTCCACGGCCTCCTTCACGCCCTTCATCAGCACGTTCCCAAAGCCCAGCAGGGGGACGCTGGCCCCGGCCCCGGCGAATTCCTGAAAGGGTTCATACCATCCAAGGAACCCGATTACCGCTCCCGTCACCACCAGCAACACCATGATGCGCCCGGGCATCAGCTTCGTCTTCTCCATCAGAATCTGCACCAGCGCGCATATCAGGCCGCCCACCCAAAAGGCATTCACATAATCCATCATAACTCTGCTCCTGTTCCGCAGACAGTCCCGCCTGGAGCGGCTGCCCACTCATTTTAGTCCGTTGGAAAATCTATCGGTTCCTGTAGAACAGTATCTGCCATTTCGATGGAAATTATGTATACATCCGGCATTGCCACCCGGCGCGATTGCAGCCTTTGTGCGCAAAAAAGCCACTGGAGGCCAGTGGCTCTATTTGCGTCTGTAAAAATCACCGGACGGATATCCGTCACAGCAGAGAAGCGATCCTGTGGACCACCTCCCGAATCCAGATATGGTGGCAGTCCACCACCTCATGGGCATATTTCTCATAGAGCGGCACCCGCTCCGCGTACAGATCTGCCAGGGTCTGGCCCGGCATCAGCGTCACCCCTCTGGCATTCAGATCCCCCAGCCTGTCGGCCACCTCCTCCAGAGGCAGCTTCAAATAGACCACGGTGCCGATCTCCCGCAGATGCTCCATGGCACGGGGGCCGTAAATCACGCTGCCGCCTGTGGCGATGACGCTCTTTCTGGGATTCAGGGAGGCGTTCACCTCCTCCTCAATCCGCCAGAAGCCCTCCACTCCATGCTCCTCTATCAGCTCATGGAGCAGCTTGTCGTATTTCTCCTGAATCACCAGATCGGAATCCACGAAGCGGTACCCCAGCCGCTTGGCCAGCACCACGCCCACGGTGCTCTTCCCCGCCCCGGGCATTCCAATCAGCACGATATTGTCCTTCATCCTCTACACCACAGCGATGACTTCCACTTCGCAGAGGACGTTCTTGGGCAGGGCTTTTACGGCTACACAGCTCCTGGCCGGCTTCTCTGTGAAATATCTGGCATACACCTCGTTGAACGCGGCGAAGTCGCCCATGTCTGCCAGGAAGCAGGTGGTTTTGACTACGTTCGCATAATCAGTCCCGGCCTCCGCAAGCAGCGCGCCCACATTCTTCATCACCAGCTCCGCCTGGGCGGTGATGTCCTCGCCCTCCACATTGCCTGTGGCGGGGTTGATGGGAATCTGGCCTGAGGCAAAGAGCATGCCGTTCGCGATGATGCCCTGGGAATAAGGCCCGATTGCCGCGGGCGCCTTGTCTGTCGAAATCTTCTTTAACATGATTGTTCCTCCGTTTTCGTTATCTGCTGCAGGCCCGAATCCCGCTTTTACGGCAGGGCCCGGCCTCAGCGCTCCTCCACCTCCGGCTCATCGAACTGGGCCGTGACGTAGAAGCCTCTGGCGTTCTCCACCACGTCCGTGACCACGCCTTCCCTGCTTTTCAGGCGGTTGCGGAAGGGAATGTTGGCGGACATGGCTAACGCCGGGTCTATGACATAATAGTAGTTGCTGGGAAGCAGGCCCTCTGTCACGGTGATCTGCTGGCCTGGCTCTAAGAGGCCCTTCCGCTCCATCTTGAATTCCATCTTACGCAGGATACCCACCTCCCGTTTTCATCCTGTCTTCGCTTTCCTCCAGCGTCCGAAGCTGTCCGGATTGCACTACCGGACAGCCCGCCCTTTAGTCCTCTCCGGGAGTCTCCTGTGCTTCCTCGCAGCAGCATCCGGCCTTGGCTTCCTCAGGCTCCGCAGCCTTCGGCTCCTCCGCGGCAGCTTCGCTGAACTCCGCGTCGATGACTTCCTTGTCATCCTTTACAGGCTCCGTGCTGGTGACCACGATGGGCGTGCCGCATTTATCGCAGAACTTGCTGGTCTTTGGCACCTCCGCGCCGCATCCCGGGCAGGTGTTGACGTTCTTTAAGGATTTTATCCTCTCTGTGTTGGCTTCCATGTCCGCTTTGATGTCAGCTGCCTTGGAGGCCCATTCCGCCACGGACTCGTCCTCGGACAGAAGCCCGTTCTCCAGGACATACTTCCCTACTTCCGTATAGAGGTTCTTCATGCTCTGGTTCAATGAGCCAATCTCCACGTTGAGCTTGGCGATTTCCGCCACTTCCTTGCTCTTGGAAATCGTGCTCTGTGCCGCCTGATTCAGTTTCTCTCTCCAATTTGCCATACTGCTCTACCTCTTTCCTTGTTTTTATATGTACAAAAATGCCGTAAGCTTCCCCCGCATCTCCTTCATTATATAATTTCACCAATTCCTTGTCAACAGACAATAACGGAATCAGGCAGGAGATGCCTGTTTTTCGCCACGTCCCCTGCCCGTTTTCTGAAAATAAATCTGTTTGTCTCCTGTTTTTGGTTAGACTGTCTCGATTACAACCCCGTGGGCAATTCCCGGCACGCTCATGCCCTCGTTGAAGCTGGTCTTGCTCAGCAAGGCGCCTGTGGGCATGAAGAGCACCTTCTTCCAGTTGCGCTCCTCCAACTGCTTCAGGATATAGGCGGACAGGGTCACGGCGCTGCAGCCGCAGCCGCTCCCCCCGGCGTGGGTGTCCTGAGTGGCCGCGTCGAATATCTCCAGGCCGCAGTCCATATGCTGCTCCGATATGTCGTAGCCCTTTTTCCGCAGCAGGTCGATCAGCACCCGCTGACCTACCTTTCCCAGGTCTCCGGTGATGATTTTGTCGTATTCTTCTGGTTGACTGGCAAAGTCAATAAAATGCTGTTCCAGGGTATCCGCCGCCGCGGGAGCCATGCAGGCGCCCATGTTCATGGAATCCTTCAGACCATAGTCCACCACCTTGCCCACTGTCATGGCGCTGATTTTGGCCTTGGGCTTCCTGCCGCCGCCCTCCGGCACAGTCCCCAGCACGAAGGCGGCGCTTCCCGTCACGGTCCAGGTGGCGGACAGGGGGCGCTGGTTCCCGTAATCCAGCGGGAAGCGGAACTCCTTCTCCGCGCTGGCGAAATGGCTGGAGGTGACGCAGACCGCCTTGTCCGCGAAGCCTCCGGCAATGCTCATGGCCCCCAGAGTCAGGGACTCGCCGCAGGTGGAGCAGGCACCGTACACGCCGAAGAGAGGAACCTGGTAGGAGGACAGCCCGAAGGAGGTGGCCATGGATTGACCCAGCAGGTCACCGGCGAAGACAAAGGAGATATCCTCCGGGCGCAGGCCCGCTTTCTCCAGGGCAAGGCCTACCGCTTCCTTCTGCAGGGTGCTCTCCGCCTCCTCCCAGGTCTTGCAGCCGAACATGTCGTCCCGGCCTACCTTATCGAACAGCAGGCCCAACGGCCCCTGGCCTTCCTTGGTGCCCACCACGCTGGCGCTCTGTAAGATAGATACAGGGTGTTCTGGCCGGATGCTGGCCTTTCCTACTTTCTGGTTCATAAATCTTCCTCCTGTCGCTTTATTCCTTTATTATCTCCGAAGGAGGAAAATCTATTCCTGTTTTTTCAGACCAGGCCCCTATGCTTCATATTTTTCGCTCTGGGCTCGTATCAGCTCCGCGTCTTCAAAATAATTGATGCGCATGGCGCTCTTGACCTCGGACAAGGTGCGGGCCGCTACCTCCCTGGCTTCATCTGTTCCCTTTTTCAGGATGTCATAGATGGCCGGGATATTCTTCTCCCACTCCTTCCTGCGGTTCCGGATGGGCTCCAGTGTCTCCTGCATGATGTTGTTCAGGAATTTCTTCACCTTTACGTCCCCCAGGCCGCCCCGCTGGTAATGGGCCTTCAGCTCGTCCAGGTTGGCGTAGTCGGGCAGGTATCTGCCGAAATGCTCGTCTTTGCAGAAAGCGTCCAGGTAGGTGAACACCGTATTTCCCTCTAAGTGGCCGGGGTCTGAGACCTGCAGGTGCAGGGGATCCGTGAACATGCTCATGATCTTGGCCCGCACCTCGTCCGCGGAATCCGCCAGGTAGATGCAGTTGCCCAGGGACTTGCTCATCTTGGCCTTGCCGTCCGTGCCCGGGAGCCTGCGCCTGGCCTCGTTCTCCTGCAGCAGCGCCTCCGGCTCCACCAGTACAGGGGCGTACACGGTGTTGAACTTGTGCACGATCTCCCTGGTCTGCTCAATCATGGGAAGCTGGTCGTCCCCCACGGGGACCGTGGTGGCCTTGAAGGCGGTGATGTCCGCCGCCTGGCTAATGGGGTAGGTGAAGAAGCCCACCGGGATGCTGGACTCGAAGTTGCGCATCTGGATCTCGCTCTTCACGGTAGGGTTCCGCTGAAGCCTTGCCACCGTGACTAAATCCATGTAGTAGAATGTCAGCTCGCACAGCTCCGATATCTGGGACTGGATGAGCAGCGTAGACTTCTCCGGGTCAAGGCCGCAGGCGATGTAGTCCAGGGCCACCTCGATGATATTCTGGCGCACCTTCTCCGGGTTCTCGATATTGTCCGTCAGGGCCTGGGCATCCGCAATCATGATGAAGGTCTTCTCATACTCGCCGGAATTCTGCAGCTCCACCCTCCGCAGCAGGGAGCCAATGTAGTGTCCTATGTGCAGCCTGCCTGTGGGGCGGTCGCCTGTCAGGATAATCTTCGGGGTCTGTGTCTTTTCCATGTTTTCC
>CAOOJO010000082.1 GCA_948496895.1 uncultured Acetatifactor sp.
TGGTGGCCAACCTCCAGCCCACCCGGTTCGTTGGGGTCAAAAGCGAGGGCATGCTGTTAGCCGGGACGAACAACGCCTGCGGCTGCCAGGTGGTAATCGTGGACGACATCGTGCCGGAGGGGACGAGGATCTGCTGATTCAAGTATTTGAAATCGTGGTGGAAGGGGCGTTTTCGGACGCCCTTTCCCTATCTGTCCTGCATCTTGCCTGTCTTGCGTCCTGGCGGCGGCTCTTGTAGCTATCTTTGAAATAATCTTTCAAATTTTTCCACAAAAAAATAAAATCTGTTGCCTAATACCAACCACATCGTTTATAATGGAACTATGATTACAGGGTTCGTGAAGCGGTTCCTGCAGCAGGGCTATGATTACAGGATTCGTGGAACATCCTGCGAAGCATTACAATGCCATTATGTAGTAGAAAGGTGAGGTAGAAAGTATGATCGTACCAAAACATTTTGAGGACCTGAACGTGCTGCACGAGAACACCATGCCGGACAGGGCGTATTACATCCCTGCCGCGAAGCGCCATGAGGATCTGGTGGAGCATAGGGAGCAGTCGGAGCGCTTTGCCCTGTTGAACGGGGAATGGGACTTTTGTTACTATGACAGCGTATACGACTTAAAGGAGGAGTTCTACCGGGAGGACTGCGGGCTGAACCCGGACTGGAAGACCATCCCCGTGCCCAGCGTGTGGCAGATGCACGGATACGACAGGCATCAGTACACCAATGTGAACTATCCCTTCCCCCTGGACCCCCCTTATGTGCCCCATGAGAATCCCTGCGGCACCTACCGCCATCAGTTCACCTGGCACAAGGACACGGCCGCGCCCAAGACCTTCCTGAACTTCGAGGGCGTGGATTCCTGCTTCTATGTGTGGGTCAACGGACAGTACGTAGGCTACAGCCAGGTGTCCCACGCCACGGCCGAATTCGACGTCACCGCTCTTCTGAGAGAAGGAGAGAACCTGCTGGCCGTGCTGGTGCTGAAATGGTGCGACGGCAGCTACCTGGAGGACCAGGACAAGTTCCGCATGAGCGGCATCTTCCGGGACGTGTACCTGCTGAGCCGCCCGGAGCAGTGCGTCTACGATTATTTCCTGAAGACCAGGCTGGACAGGGAGGCCGGGAAGGCCCAGGTGGACATCGACTTCTCCTATCTGGACAGGGAAATCCCGGTGCGGGTGACCCTAGAGGACGCGGACGGAAAAGTCCTGGCCCAGACAGAAGGGGCAGGCCATGTGACCCTGCCCATGGAGGGAATCAGGCTCTGGAGCGCTGAGACCCCTTATCTCTACACCGTGGTCATGGAGACGGAGGGAGAGGTCATCACCGAGGAGATGGGCCTGCGCGAGGTGGCGATCAAGGACGGCGTGCTGTACTTCAACGGACAGAACATCAAGCTCCACGGCGTGAACCGCCACGACAGCGATCCCGTCACCGGCTTCACCATCAGCCTGGCCCAGATGCACAGGGACATGACGCTGATGAAGGAGCACAATGCCAACGGCATCCGCACCAGCCACTATCCCAACGCGCCCCAGTTCTACCAGCTCTGCGACAGGTACGGCTTCTACGTGATGGACGAGGCGGACAACGAGAGCCACGGGGCGGAGTGCGCCTACGGGCAGGAATATTTTGACAGCAACAAGTGGATTGCCGACAACCCTGACTTCATCCAGTCCACCGTGGACAGGACCAAGAAGTGCGTCATGCGGGACAAGAACAGGCCCTGCGTCTTCGCCTGGTCCATGGGCAACGAGGGAGCCTACGGCTGCACCTTCGAGGAGGCCCTGAAGTGGACTAAGTCCTATGACGACACCCGTGTCACCCATTATGAGAACGCCTACCATGTGCCGGAGGGCAGGGTGACGGATTATTCCAACCTGGACATCCACAGCCGGATGTATACCGCGCCGGACAGGATAAGGGAATATTTTGACAAGGCCGAGGAGAAGGACAGCGACCACAATTACGCCGCAGCGTCAAAGCGCCCCTTCTTCCAGTGCGAATACTGCCACGCCATGGGCAACGGCCCGGGGAACCTGGAGGACTATTTCCAGGTATTCCAATCCTATGACGGCGCCTGCGGCGGCATGGTCTGGGAGTGGTGCGACCACGCCATCTACAAGGGGCGCACCATAGAGGGCAAGGAGATGTACTACTATGGCGGAGACCACGGCGAGTATCCCCATGACAGCAATTTCTGCATGGACGGCCTGGTGTACCCCGACCGCAGGCCCCACACGGGACTGAAGGAGCACTGGAACGTGTTCCGCCCTGCCAGGGTGGCGGAGTTCGACGCCGCCACGGGACGGGCGAGGATACATAATTACATGGACTTCCTGAACCTGAAGGATTACTGCACCCTGCGCTGGGAGGTGAGCTGCGACGGCCAGGCCAAGGCCTGTGGAACCGTGGAGGACGGGGCCCTTCTGGACATCGCGCCCCACGGCGAGGGGGAGATAAAGCTGGACATCCCCGCCGTGACGGAGCCCGGGAAGAAGTACCTGAAGGTGACCTGGATTCTGAAAGAGGACAATGGCGTGCTGAAGGCAGGCCGGGAGATGGGCTTCGACGAAGTGGAGCTGGACGCGGCGGATCAGTGCGTCCCCGCCAGGAAGCTTCTGGACATGCCCATGGAGAGCCAGGGCGGCGGGCTTACGGTGCAGGAGGACGACCATTATGTGACAGTGGTGTCAGAAAAGTTCTGCTATACCTACGATAAATTCACAGGGCTGTTCTCCAGGATGGTGCATGCCAACCAGAACCTGCTGGAGCATCCCATGGAGTACAATATCTGGCGGGCCCCCACGGACAATGACAGGAACATCCGCAATGTCTGGCAGGAATGCCACTATGACCGCCCTGCCACAAGGACCTACGGCACCTCCTGCGAAAGCAAGGAGAAGGACGGAAAGCAGTATGTGGAGATCGGCAGCCAGGTCTCCCTTGCCTCCGCCTACAGGCAGAGGATCGTGGACATCCATGCCGCATGGCGCGTATGGGCGGACGGCAGCGTGGACGTAAGGCTGGACGTGAAGAAGAACCCCGACCTTCCCAGGCTTCCCAGGTTCGGCGTCCGCATGATGCTGCCCCAGGACATGCGGCAGGTGGAATACTACGGGTTAGGGCCCATGGAGAGCTACACGGACAAGCGCCGGGCCTCCTACCATGGCAGGTTTGAGGAGACCGTGGATTCCCTGTTCGAGGACTACATCCGTCCCCAGGAGAACGGAAGCCACTGGGACGTGAGCTTCGTGGAGCTGTCCAGGGAGGACGTGAAGCTCTCCGTGGCCGCCGAGAAGCCCTTCTCCTTCAACGCCTCCCGCTATACCCAGGAGGAGCTGACGGAAAAGGCCCACAATTTCGAGCTCGTCCCCAGCGGCCATACCGTGCTGTGCATCGACTACACCCAGGACGGCATCGGCTCCAACAGCTGCGGCCCGGAGCCTGAGAAGCAGTACCAGTTCCTGGAGGAGGAGTTCACATTTGCCTTCGGCATCCGCGTGGAAGGGTAGGCGGAAGGATTCTTTAGACAGACAGGTTACGGAAATACAGAAGGGAGACCTGCGGTTTATGGCCGCGGGTCTTCTTTTGGCCTCTTTTATCCGAAAATCCCGTTGACAATTCCGCCCGATATGTTAGAATGGTCGTATGGCGGGATGGCTCCCGTGCCAAATCAGTTATCTCTTATATCATGACAAGGGCAGATTTGCCTTGTCTCCAAATTTGAGAAAATCTATGCTTTTATCCTCGGGACACAATCGATAAAGGCAGGAGAAGGGAATCCGGCTTTTCCTGCAGACAAGGGAAGAGACGGAGCGTTTGTATCAGACGAAGGAGGTAGACCTATGATATTGACGGCAGAGGATCTGTTGGCCATATCCCAGATGATGGACGAGAGGCTGGATAGGAGATTGAAGCCTATTGAGAGCGACATCAAGACCATGAAGGGCGACATAAAGGAAATAAAGAACGAACAGAAGATAATGAAGAATGATTTGAGGGCCGTGAAGAATGAAGTGAAGACGGTAAGGGCTGAAGTGAAGACCCTAAAGAATGAATTGCAGCGGGTTAAGCTGTTCCAGGAGAACATAATCATGCCGCGCCTGAACGAAATCGAAGCCTGCTATACCAGCACATACGACCGTTACAAAGAGCATGCCGACAGGATGGAAAGGACATACGATGACGTGGCAGTCTTAAAGCAGGTAGTGACTGGCCACTCGGAAAAGCTCCAGCGGGCAGGCATAGCATGAGCCCGGAGGCCATGAGGAAAAAAGCAGGATAACCTACAAAAGAAGATAAAGAAAGCAAGGAGGCAAGCGTATGATTGATTTTCTGAAGGAGGCGGCGGGAGTGGTTCCGTCAAAGCGGCAGCTGGCGTGGTTCGACACGGGCTTCTACGCATTCATGCATTTCGGCGTGAACACCTACACCGACAGGGAGTGGGGAGACGGGACGGAAGACGAGGGCATCTTCAATCCGGAGAAGCTGGACTGCCGCCAGTGGGCCAGGACAGTGCGGGATGCGGGGATGAAGGGGATGATACTGACAGCCAAGCACCACGACGGGTTCTGCCTGTGGCCCTCCAAGTACACGGAGCACAGCGTGAAGAATTCCCCCTGCAAAAGGGACGTGGTAGGGGAGGCGGCCCAGGCCTGCAGGGAGATGGGCCTGCGCTTCGGGGTCTATCTCTCCCCCTGGGACAGGAACAGCGCCTATTACGGCACGCCGCAGTACAATGACTACTATTGCAGCCAGCTGGAGGAGCTGCTCACACAGTACGGTGAGCTGTTCTGCATCTGGTTCGACGGAGCCTGTGGGGAGGGCCCGGACGGGAAGAAGCAGGAATACGATTTCCCCCGCTACATAGAGCTGGTGAGGAAGCATCAGCCGGGCGCCGTGATCTTCTATGACAGAGGGCCGGACGTGCGCTGGTGCGGCAACGAGGCCGGCACGGGCAGGTTTTCCGAATGGGCCGTGGTGCCGGGCGAATTGTGCTACTTTGCCGAGAAGCAGACGGGCCCCGGCCCTATGGCGGCGGAGGGGGATCTGTCCTACCTCTACAATACGGACAGCTTCCTGGGCAGCATGGGCAGCATCCTGTATTCCAAGGGGCTGGTCTTCGCTCCCTCGGAGATGGACACCTCCATCCGCCCCGGCTGGTTCTGGCATAAGGAGGAGGAGCCCAAGTCCCTGGAGAAGCTTTTCCAGATATACCTAAGCTCCGTAGGCGGCAACGCCTGCCTGAACCTGAACATCCCGCCCACCAAAGACGGCCTGCTGGACCAGAGGGATGTGGAGAGGCTGCGGGAATTCCGGGAGCTGCTGGACAGGGAATTCGGCCATCCCATCCCCGGGAAGGTGGAGAAGCTGGACACCGGCCATCCCACCCAGCCGGAATACCTGGTCACATTGGCAGAGCCTGTGTCCCGGGTGAAGTACGTGGAGCTGAAGGAGGACATCGCCAGAGGGCAGAGGGTGGAGAGCTTCCGTGTGGAAGCGCTGTTCTCCAGCGGCGGCCAGTTCCCCCTCTTCCAGGGAACCGTGATCGGGAACAGGAAAATCTGCGCGCTGACGGACCCCTTCGCGGAGCAGAACAGGCTCCTGGACGACAGCGGCGAGAAAATCGACAAGCTGCTGGTCAAGATTACGGCCGCCAGGGACGAAGTGTTCCTGAAGGATATTACCATCTACTAAATAAAATCAAGAAAATTTCCTAATTAGGACGATAAAGATCCCCTGCCCGGCAGAAATACATATCCTCCGGACAGGGGATTTTTTCGGCAATTTTCGGAAATATCGCGCTCTCCCGGTCAGGCCGGATACGAGGCCGTCCTGCCGTCCTGGAAGATGGCCAGGAGGCTTTTCCCGTCCGCGGCGGGGCAGGTGATCTCAAAGGCATGGGCCGTGGTGCCGATCCGGTAGGGAAGGTAGCGCACCTCCCTGTTCTCCTGGCAGGGACTGATCCTGGCCAGGATCTCCTGCAATGCCTCCAGGCTCTCCGTATAGCTGCCGGTCTCGTCCAGGCAGAACTGCTGGGCATAATAGAGCTTGCGCAGCTCCCACTTGCGCCTCTCGTCCTCCGGAATCCGGAAATCCTCCGCCTCCTGCCCCTTCCCCGCGAAGAACACAAAGGCCCAGAGCTCCGGATAATGGATGTTGATCACCCCGGTGGGGGCCCAGACCCAGTTGTCCTCAGGCAGGGGCCTGTCCGTCCCGGGACAGAGGCGTTTCTTAAACTGCCCCTCCTCTATATCCACCTTCCACTGCACCCTGGAGAAATTCATGCGGTAGTACTCCCCCGGCAGGGGCGGGCGCTTTTCCCCGGCGCACTCCTGCAGGGCGGCGAAGGGGATGACCACCTCCACGGACCAGGAACGGTTGTGGGCTCCGGGGTCGTTCAGCCTTCCGTCAATATAGACGGCAGAGCGAATACCATGAAACTCATATCCGTTTATGGGCTTCCCGCCGTCCCGATAGGCCTTGGTCAGCAGCAGGTCCCAGGTGGTGTTCAGGGCGTTCATCTCGTATTCGAAATAGGCCTGGGTGTCGGAATCCGGGTCGATGAAAATCTCGAAATCATTGTCCTGGAAGATGACACAGTCATGCTCCAGCTGGTGGGCCCAGATCTCGTCTCCCTCCAGCACTGCGCCGATGTAGAGGTTCTCATGGTTCCAGGCCATCTTGGCCCGGGTGCGGAACCTGGGTACGGGGCGGATTGCCCCCTCGATGTCCGGGAAGTCCTCCGTGAAGGGGATGTCCCTCCAGAACTCCTTGTCCAGGCGCCCGTCCAGGGTGAATGCCTTGTCGTTGAACCGGCAGGCGTACACCGGGGGCTGAAAGCCCAGCGCCGGGACGGGGATGCGGTGATTCGTGCTCATATGCGCTTCCTCTCTTTCTCTCTTTTTTACCGGAATAGAACATATACCTGCGGTGGATATCATTTGCCATAAAGCATCATGAATTGCTGGCAGGTTTGACCGCTGGCGAGTATACCAGTTAGGATAGCACGGCGGCAGGGAAAGGTCAACCAGTAAAGTGGCCGAAAAATCCCTCTGGCATTTTCCGGCAGGCTGTAGTATACTTAGCAATACCAGAAAAGGACCATAGAAAGGACAAACCATATATGGAAATCGCAGAAAACAGAGAAAAGACCAGAGAGTATAAGGAGCGCGCCAGACAGCTGGTGGCCCAGATGACCCTGGAGGAGAAGGTGAACCAGACGGTGCACAATGCCCCCGCCATCGAGCGTCTGGGCCTGAAGGCCTACAACTGGTGGAACGAGGCGCTCCACGGGGTGGCCCGGGCCGGGGTGGCCACCGTGTTCCCCCAGGCCATCGGCCTGGCCGCCACCTTTGACGAGGAATTCATAGAACAGGTGGCGGACGCCATCTCCACCGAGGCCCGCGCCAAGTTCAACATGCAGCAGGCCCAGGACGACACGGGGATTTACAAGGGGCTTACCTTCTGGTCGCCCAACGTGAACATCTTCCGGGATCCCAGATGGGGCAGGGGCCATGAGACCTTCGGGGAGGATCCCTACCTGACGTCCCGGATGGGTGTGGGGTTCGTAAAGGGCCTTCAGGGACATGACGAGAGATTCCTGAAGGCCGCCGCCTGCACCAAGCACCTGGCAGTCCACAGCGGCCCCGAGGGAGTACGTCACACCTTCGACGCGGCGGTGGGGAAGCAGGACCTCTACGAGACCTACCTTCCCGCCTTCAAGGCCTGCGTACAGGAGGGCCATGTGGAGGCCGTGATGGGGGCCTACAACCGGGTGAACGGTGTGCCCTGCTGCGGCAACAAAATGCTGCTCCAGGACATCCTGCGGGAGGAATGGGGCTTCCAGGGCCATGTGGTCAGCGACTGCGGCGCCATCTGGGACTTCCATGAGATGCATCATGTGACGGACACCCCCGTGGAGTCCGCCGCCATGGCCATGAACGGAGGCTGCGACCTGAACTGCGGCAATATGTTCTACTACCTGAAGCAGGCCGTGGAGGAGGGCATGGTAAAGGAGAGCCGCCTGGACGAGGCTTTGGTGAACCTGCTCACCACTCGGATGAAGCTGGGGGTGCTGGACAGGAAGGAGGACAATCCATTCGACCAGATTCCCTACAGCGTGGTGGACAGTGAGCCCATGCGGGAGCTGAACCGGGAGGCGGCCGCCCGCAGCGTGGTGCTCCTAAAGAATGAGGGAGGGCTCCTGCCCTTGGGCAAGTCTTCCCTAAAGACCGTAGGTGTCATAGGTCCCAATGCCAATAACCGCAGGGCCCTGGTTGGCAATTATGAAGGCACGGCGTCCAGGTACTGGACGATCGCGGAGGGCATCCAGGAATACCTGGGCAGCGATGTGCGGGTCATGTTCTCCGAGGGATGCCATCTGTACCTGGACAAGCTGGAGAACTGCGCGGAGAGGAATGACCGCATGTCCGAGGTGAAGGCCGTGTGCGAAGGCAGCGATATAGTCATAGTGTGCCTGGGCCTGGATGCCGGGCTGGAGGGAGAGCAGGGAGACGCCAACAATTCCTACGGCAGTGGAGACAAGCCCGACCTGAACCTTCCGGGGCTCCAGGAGGAGGTGCTTGAGACGGCCTGGGCCAGCGGCAAGCCCGTGGTCCTGGTGCTGCTGTCCGGAAGCGCCCTGGCGGTGAACTGGGCGGAGGGCCATGTACCGGCCATCCTGCAGGGATGGTATCCCGGCGCGGAGGGCGGCAGGGCCATAGCGGAGATTCTGTTCGGAGAGCGCTGCCCGGAGGGAAAGCTTCCCGTGACCTTCTACCGCTCCAGCGAGGAGCTGCCTGACTTTGAGGATTATAGCATGAAGGGCAGGACCTACCGCTACATGCAGCAGCAGGCTCTGTATCCCTTCGGCTACGGCCAGTCCTACACCACCTTCGACTACAGCGACGTAACTGTAGATTCCGGCATGCTATCCCAGGACGGTATCACCCTGCGGGCCAGGGTGAAGAATACAGGGACCATGGCAGGAGCCGAGACTGTCCAGGCCTATGTGAAGATTGAGAGGGAGGGCACGCCCAATGCCCAGCTGAAGGGAA
>CAOOJO010000083.1:0-5419 GCA_948496895.1 uncultured Acetatifactor sp.
CCCGGCGACATCATCGGACAGTACCGGGCCAGGCAGGAGCTGGTGAGACAGATGGAACAGCATCTGGGGGACTGCTATTCCATATATCCCGCGGAGATGTCCGACAGGAGGATGGCCTGGCTCCTGGACAGGAAGCGCCCCAGCAGCTTCCCGGTGCAGGAACCGGCCCTGATACAGGGGCGCATCGAGATGCTCCAGGAGGCGGCAAAGCCCGGCTATTCCTTTGTCCTCTATCCGGATTCGGTGAGCCTGGAGAATCTCCGGGAGGCCTATCTGCGGATCGAGAAGGCCATGAACGGCATGCCCGCCCTGTCGGAATCCTTTTTTATCCTGAATCCTGCCAAGGTGAAGATAGAGAAGCTGGACATGGAGGTGATATCCAGGAGGATCCACATATGGCTGGAGGGAGAGAAGACGGAGCTGTTCCTGGAGGCAGTGGCGCACTACGGCAGGCTGGCGGAGGGAGGCGGGCTGGAGCAGAAGGAATGCTATAACCTGTACTACACCCTCGCCGTCCAACTCAGCGCATACCTGGAGAAGCTGGAGCTGCCGGAGACGGAGGGCATGATCCGGCGAAAGGAGCAGCTGTTCTGGCCGCCCAAGGAGGAGGGCTGGGCCGGGAAATTCGGCACGCTACTTGAGCTGGCCCGGGAGATCTTCGCCCAGGAGCAGCGGATAAAGTCCAGGATCACCCAGAACACGGTGGAAGAGCTGAAGACATATATCAACGAGCATGTGTCCGAGGACATATCCCTCACCAGGTTCAGCGAGCTCACCGGATACAGCACCCAGTACCTGTCGCGCATCTTCCGCGCGCAGATGGGCAGGACGCTGACCGAGTATATCGGCCAGAAGAAGCTGGAGAAGATAACCGAGCTCATGGGGGACACCCGGCTGAACATCAACGACATCGCCAAGAAATCAGGCTTCCAGACCAGGACATACTTCAACCGCTTCATCAAGAAGTGGACAGGCAAGTCCCCTAAGGACTATCGTGCGGAACTTCTGCGGGAAGAGAATCTTTCCGAGCCGGCCGCCACTTCCCCGTCCGATACCGGGCAAAGGAGATGGCCCAGTTGATCAGCCACCCAATGGGCACCGTCACCCAGACCATCTGGATGCCGAAGACCGGGGCCAGGGACATGGAGGCGGCCACCCGGAAGAACAGGTTCGCCAGGTTGGCGACAGTGAACATCTTCATGTCCCCCGCGCCCCGCAGCAGCCCGTCCACGGCCATCTTGAAGCCGATGAGGCAGAAGAACCACCCCATGAAGACGAGATAGTCGTTTCCGGTGGCGATGGCTGTCTCTGTCCCCTGGCTGCCCAGGAAGAAAGCGATCATCTGACCGTGGAACAGCTCCAGGGCCAGGCAGATGACAATGGCACAGAAAATCACCATCTTGTTGGCCGCATGGTATCCGATTACGATGCGGTCTTCTTTTTTCGCACCCATGTTCTGGGCCGTGTAGGAGGACATGGCATTGCCGATGGCGGCCATAGGCACCACGCACATGGACTCCACCCGGATACCCGCGGAGAACCCCGCCAGGGCCTGGGGGCCGAAGCCGTTCACCACGGACTGCACCAGCATCATGCCGATGGAGATGATGGACTGCTGGAGGATGGAGGGCAGGGCTATCTTCGTCATGTTCGCCAGCTCCTTTTTGTCGAAGGCCCGGGTCTTCCCGCAGTCCAGTTTTTTCAGGACATAGAGGAACACCCCGAAGGAGAGCAGCGCGGAGATGCCCTGGGCAATCAGCGTGGCCCACGCCACCCCGGCCACGCCCATGTGGAACTGCCTGACCAGAACCAGGTCCAGGGCGATGTTGAAGAGAGAGGAGAAGACCAGGAAGCACAGGGGCACCTTTGATTTCCCCAGGGCGTTGAACATGGAGGAAATCACATTGTACATGAACAGGAAGGGGAGTCCGAGGAAATAGATGCCCAGGTACTGCGCCGCCATGTCCAGCACCTCCTGGGGCGTGTGCAGGGCAAGCATGATCTGGCGGCTGAAAAGCAGGCCGAATGCGGCCAGGAGGACGCTGACGGCCAGGAAGGACAGGAAGGCCGTGGAAACGGCCAGCTTCATCCGGTTGTACTCCTTAGCGCCGAAGTACCTGCTGACGATGACCGAGGCCCCCACGCCTCCGCCCACGGCGATGCAGATGAAGATATTGGTCAGGGCGTAGCTTGCCCCCACGGCGGCCAGGGCATCCTCCCCCACCAGGCGGCCCACGATGGCGGAGTCGGCCATGGTATAGGTCTGCTGGAAGAGGTTCCCGATGATCATGGGCAGGGCGAATATGATCAGCGCGCTCAGGGGCTTTTTTTCTGTGAGATAATCGTTTTTCATAGTCAGGGCTCCTTGTTTTTTTGTCCGGCGGCTGCCGTTTTCCCTATTTTTTCTTTTAGGGCTTGACTTTTTCCTGCGGGACGGTTATGTTTGCTTTATGTGGCATTTTACCTTATACTTATTATATTAACTTATCTTACCAGATAGAGGACATATTTTTCAAGACAGGAGAGGACAGATGAAGAACTTTAAATTTTTGCTGGAATACGACGGGAGCCGTTACCTTGGGTGGCAGCGCCAGCCGGAGAAGAACACCATCCAGGGGAAGCTGGAGCATGTGCTGGGCCTGATGTGCGGCAAGGAGACGGAGGTCATCGGGGCAGGGCGCACCGATGCCGGGGTCCACGCGAAGGGCATGGTGGCAAATGCCTGGATGGACACGGAAATGAGCTGCGAGGAGATCCGGGATTACATGAACCGGTATCTGCCGGACGACATCGCGGTGCGGGAGGTCAGGGAGGCCGCGGACAGGTTCCACGCCCGGTACAACACCACGGGCAAGACCTACCGGTACACCTGCCAGGACGGGCCGGTGAAGTCGGTCTTTGACAGGAAATACTGCGTCAGGCTGGACGAGCGGCCGGACCTTGGGAAGATGCGCCAGGCGGCGGAGCTTTTGAAGGGGGAGCATGACTTTCGGAATTTCTGCGTGAACCCCAGGATGAAGAAGTCCACGGTGCGGAATGTGGACAGCATTGAGATTGAACGGGAGGGAGGGTATCTGACATTCACTTTCCATGGCAATGGGTTCCTGCAGAACATGGTGCGCGTCATGGTGGGGACTCTCCTGGAGGTGGGCTATGGAAACATCACCCTGGATGAGGTAAAGGAATCCCTCACGGGCTTCGTGCGGCAGAAGGCGGGCCCTACGGCCCCGGCGGCGGGACTTTGCCTGATGGACGTGGATTATAACTAGGGGATGAATTGGGAAGAAGCGGGTTCTCAGAGTTTTGATTCCCGCGAGCAACGAGCCAAGTGGGCATGCTTGCATGCACATGAAAGCCATAGAATATGGCTTTGCGACTGCCGCGAGGGTCACATGCCAAAGTGTCCAAAGGACACTTTCTGCTGTGCAGCGGGGTTGTTGACTGATATGCGCGCCGGAGCGTGCAGGGTGTATAAACATGAGATTCATATTTTCTTATCTGAAGAAATACCGCGGGATGATAGTGGCGGCCATGACGATCAAGTCCATCGCCGCTCTGGGGGAGCTGATGCTCCCTTACGTCCTGGAGCATATGGTGGACGATGTGGTGCCCAGGCAGAGCAGGGCGCTGATTTTCGGGTGGGGCGCGGTGATGATCGCTCTGGCCGTCTTCGTGCGCCAGACCAATGTGAAGGCCAACCGGATGTCCACCAAGGTGGCCAAGGAGAGCATCTATGAGATCCGCAGGGATCTCTTCTGGAAATCCCTGGGATTGTCGGGGAACCAGGTGGATGAATTCGGCCTGCCGTCCCTGAACTCCCGGATGACCTCGGATTCCTATAACGTGCAGAACTTCATCCGCAGCTTCCAGGCCATGGGGGTGCGGGCCCCGATTCTGCTGATAGGGGGCATCGCGATCACCCTGACCATGGACGTGGGGCTGGCCTCCGTCCTGTGCATCCTGGCTCCGATCATGGTGGGGCTGGTGGTGTGGGTGTCCTGGAAGGGCATTCCCCTGTATGAAAAGGTGCAGGAGAGCGTGGACGACATCGTGCGGATCATGCGGGAGAACATCACCGGCATCCGGGTGGTGAAGGCCCTCTCCAAGGAGGACTACGAGGTGCGCCGCTTCGGGGAGGCCAACGAGCAGATGGCGGGAAAGGACATCCGGGCGGGCATCGTCATGGCGCTGCCGGGGCCGCTGATGACGTTCGTGCTGAACGTAGGCCTGACCATCGTGGTGGTGGTGGGCGCTGTCAGGGTCAACGGCGGTGTCACCAAGCCCGGGGTCATCCTGGCCTTTCTCACTTATTTCAACATGATATCCATGGGGGTCATGGGCCTGAACCGGGTCTTCATGATGATGTCCAAGGCAAACGCCTCCGCGGCCAGGATCGCGGCGGTGGTGCACGCCCAGGACGAGCTGGTGCCGCTGCCGGAGGAGGCCGCGGCGACGGAGCGGGAGGGCTATATCGTCTTCGACCATGTGGGCTTCAATTACGGCAGGGCCCAGGGGGAGGAGCATTTCCCGGGGCAGGCTGTCGGCAGATTCGACGGCCAGGGGCGGCAGAAGTCCCTGGACGACATCGACTTTTCCATGAAAAAGGGCGGGACGCTTGGCATCATCGGCGCCACCGGCTGCGGGAAGACTACGATTATCAATCTGCTGATGCGTTTTTATGACGCGGACGAGGGAGCTGTCTTCATCGATGGGAAGGATGTGCGCACCTATGACAAGGATACGCTGCACAGAATGTTCGGCGTGGTGTTCCAGAATGACGTGATCTTTGCGGACAGCTTAAAGGAGAACATCGCTTTCGGCCGGGACGTGTCCCCGGAGCAGATGGATGCCGCCGCCGCGGATGCCAGGGCCCGGGACTTCATCCGGGAGTACGAGGATACATATGAACATAAGGCTGTAGTCAGAGGGGCCAACCTGAGCGGCGGCCAGCGCCAGAGGGTGCTGATCGCCAGGGCGCTGGCTGCGGCCCCGGATATATTGATTCTGGACGATTCCTCCAGCGCGCTGGACTATAAGACGGACGCCGCCCTGCGGAAGGCCATCCGGGAGCACCACGCGGACACCACTACGATCATCGTGGCCCAGCGCATCAGCTCCATCATGAGCCTGGACGACATCATTGTCCTGGAGGAGGGGAAGATCATCGGCCACGGCACCCATGATCAGCTGCTGGAGAGCTGCCCTATGTACCAGGAGATTTATCGGGTCCAGATGGGAACATAGCGTGAGAAGCGTGAGAAGAAGTTCTAAGCCTGCAAAGTACGCAGGCTAAGAACTTCTAGGCTTGTCGGCGAATGAATTCGCCGGACAAGCCAGTCTCACGCGGAAGACTGCCCGAAGTGCATGGGCATTCTTCCGGACTTGCTCTGGTGGTGCGGAGAAAATTGGATGGAGGAGG
>CAOOJO010000083.1:5429-9026 GCA_948496895.1 uncultured Acetatifactor sp.
GCATTCTTCCGGACTTGCACCTATGAATTGTTCATGACAACAGAATTGTGCTCTGTTGCATATGCTGCTGGAGGTGGCGTGGGGTGATTGCTAGGAGGAGAGGGAAGTATGGCATCTAGGGAGACTGTGCGGAAGAAGCCGAAGGATACGAAGGGGACGCTGTTGCGGCTGTTGCGGTATGTGGGGGCTTATAAGTGGCTTCTGGCCTTTATCATTTTGCTGTGCTTTGTCAGCAACTTTTTGGCGCTTCTGGGGCCCAGCATGGCGGGGTCTGCCATCAATGCGGCCTCGGCGGGGGCGGGGAAGGTGGATTTCGACCAGGTTTACTATTATGCTAAGCGGATGCTTTTCTGCTATGTGTGTTCCTCCGTGGTCACAATCTGCATCAACATGATGATGATGTGCATCTCGAAGTGGATTGCCAGGAAGATGCGGGGGGATGTATTCGACAAGCTTATGCGGCTGCCGGTGGGGTATTTTGACCGGAACCAGGCCGGGGACATTATCAGCCGGGTTTCGTATGATATAGATGTAGTCAGCACCTGCATCGCCACGGACGTGGTGCAGATACTGACCAGCCTGGTGACGGTGGTGGGGTCGCTGGCCATGATGATTTATATTGCGCCCACCATGTCGCTGATGGTGCTGGTGACCATTCCGGCGGCGGTGATCTACACGGCCAGGATGCGGGGCATTACGCAGCCCAGGTATTCCAAGCGCTCGAAGAATTACGGGATCATGAACGGCTTCGTGGAGGAGATGTTCTCCGGGCAGAAGACGATAATGGCTTACGCCTATGAGGACAGGGTGTCTGAGCGATTCGACACCATCAACCAGAACGCGGCGGAGGCCTACTATGACGCGGAGTATTATGGGGTCACCATGGGGCCGTCGGTGAACTTCATCAGCAATCTGGGGCTTTGCCTGATTGCCATGTTCGGCTCTTTCCTGTACATGCTGGGGAACATCACCCTGGGGCAGATTTCCTCTTTCGTGCTGTATTCCCGCAAGTTCTCAGGCCCCATCAACGAGATCGCCAACATCACCAACGAGCTGTACTCGGCTTTGGCGGCGGCGGAGAGGGTGTTCGGTCTGCTGGACGAGGAAGAGGAGCTGGCGGACGCGGGAAATGCCAGGGAGCTGGCGGGCGTGCAGGGGAATGTGGCCCTGGAGCATGTGTACTTCGGCTATGACAAGGGCCGCACCATCATCCATGACCTGAACCTGGAGGCGGGGGCAGGGAAGATGGTGGCCATCGTAGGCCCCACCGGCGCCGGCAAGACCACCATCATCAACCTGCTGATGCGCTTCTATGACGTGGACAGCGGCAGGGTCCTGGTAGAGGGCGGAGACATCAGGGACTATACCAGGAGGAGCCTGCGGGGGGCCTATGCCATGGTGCTCCAGGACACCTGGGTGTTCAAGGGGACGATCTTCGACAATATCGCCTACGGCAAGGAGGGGGCCACCATGGAGGAGGTGGTGGCCGCGGCAAAGGCCGCCTATATCCATCCTTTCATCATGCGGCTGCCCTTGGGGTATGACACGGTCATCAGCGAGGACGGCGGCAATATCTCAAAGGGCCAGAAGCAGCTGCTCACCATCGCCCGGGCCATGCTCTACGATGCCAGGATGCTCATCCTGGACGAGGCCACCTCCAACGTGGACACCAGCACGGAGCGCAAGATCCAGAAGGCCATGCGGGAGCTGATGAAGGACAAGACCTGCTTCGTGATCGCCCACAGGCTGTCCACCATCCAGAATGCCGACCACATACTTGTAGTGGACAGAGGGGACATCGTGGAGCAGGGCGACCACCAGAGCCTGATGGAGCGGAAGGGATTCTATTATAAGCTGTACGCCGCGCAGTTCGAATAAGGGGCATATTGTCTTTGCGGAAAGCGCCTATGCCAGATGCGCTTGCCCTGCCGGCCATAAGGGGAGGATTTTATGGCGGAATCTGCATAAAATAGGCATAAAAGGCTATATGCAACTGCCGGTTGACAGATTTCCAAGCGCAATTGGTAGTTGTCAACTGACTTTTTTGCTATGATTTCCCCATCCCAGGGCGGCCGGGACAAAATGCCGTCCGGGAAAGGGGCACGGTAAGTGCGGAAAGGAAAAGCCGCCGGAGAGCGGCAGGAAAGAATATGATTCTGGCAGATAAGGTCATGGCACTGAGGAAGAAGAACGGATGGTCACAGGAGGAGCTGGCGGAGAAGCTGAACATCTCCAGGCAGTCCGTGAGCAAATGGGAGAGCGGCGCTTCCATTCCGGACATCGACAAGATCATCGCCCTCAGCGGCCTCTTTGGGGTCAGCACGGACTATCTATTGAAAGACGATCTGGAAAAGGAGCTGCCCTCCGAGACGGACGACGTCTATGAGGCGGCAAAGGAGAGGGCAGTCTCCCTGGAGGAGGCCAACAGTTTCTTAAGTCTGGTGAGGGGGCTGGCGGGACGGATTGCCCTTGCCGCGGGACTCTGTGTCTTCTCCTCCATCCCGATGATCGTGATGAGCGGCCTGGCGGAGTACGGTCCGGAGGAAGGGCACAGAGCGATAAGGCTTAGCGAGGACATGGCAGGGGGGCTGGGCATGGTGATACTGCTGGTGCTGGTGGCCATCGGGGTGGCCGTGCTGGTGCTCAGCGATATGCGGACGGAAAACTACCGGTACCTGGAGAAGGAAAGCCTGGCGCTGCAGTACGGCGTGGAGGGCATCGTCAGGAAGCGGAAGGAGGATTTCGCGGCCAGGTACCGCTTCTGTATCGTGACCGGAGTCACGCTGTGCATCATCGGCGTGGTGCCGCTGATGATGGCGGCAGCCTTTTCCGCCGGGGATTTGGTCTACATCTACTGTGTGGCGGGATTGCTCCTGCTGGTGGCTGTGGCCGTAGTCCTGTTCGTATGGGCGTGCAGCATTCAGGGCAGCTTTGACAAGCTCCTGCAGGAGGGGGACTATACGGTGGAGGAGAAGGCGCTGCACAGGAAGACCTCCTTCTTCCCCGGGGTGTACTGGTGCCTGGTGACCGCTCTGTTCGTGGGCCTGGGCCTGTATCTGGACGACTGGAGGCATACGGCTTTCATCTGGCCGGTGGCGGCGCTGCTGTTCGTGGCGATTCAGTATATCGTGAAGGAAGTGGCCAGGGCCAGGCTGGAGAAGCGGGACTGAGAGAGGTTAAGCCAGAAGGCCATTAACGGCGGCTGACCGTCGGGCATGCCCTGGCGCGTGGAGGGATGGAGCGGAAGAAGGCAGAGCGCCGGGATGACAGATGGCCGGAGCATGCTCTGACAGGCGCATGGAGGCCGGAGATATGGAAAAGAAGGAGGGGCCATGATAATCAGCGCAAGCAGGAGAACCGATATACCGGCGTTCTTTTCCGACTGGCTCCTGAAAAGAGTCGAGGAACAGTATGTGTATGTGCGCAATCCTATGAACACCCGCCAGGTGAGCCGAATCAGTCTGTCGCCGGATGTGGTGGACTGCATCGTGTTCTGGAGCAAGAATCCGGCTCCCATGCTGGAAAAGCTGGGGCGGCTGGAGGGCTACGCGTACTACTTCCAGTATACGCTGAATGCCTACGGGAGGGACATGGAGG
>CAOOJO010000084.1 GCA_948496895.1 uncultured Acetatifactor sp.
TACGACGAGTTCGACCAGAGCTGCGTGGCCCGGCAGGAGGACGGCTCCCTGCATCCGGATTATGTCTTCGGGCAGAGCTATCAGGTGGTCTCGGATGGCCGGGAGCGCACTGTATGGCCCCGGTTTACCTGGTTCGCCTTCCGGTATTTCTCGGTAGAGGGGAACGCACAGGTGGAAAGCGTGGCATTCGTCCATGCGGACATCCGCGTGACGGGGTGCTTTTCCTGCGACAATGAGCTGCTGAACTGGCTGTACGATACTTTCATCCATACACAGCTCTGCAACATGCACGCGGGCATTCCCTCGGACTGTCCCCACATCGAGCGCAGAGGGTACACCGGCGACGGCCAGCTTGCCTGCCATGCGGTCATGAACGTGCTGGATGCCCGGAGCTTTTACAGGAAATGGATCGGGGACATCAGCGACTGCCAGGATATCTATACCGGGCACGTACAGAACACTGCCCCTTACACCAGATGCGGCGGCGGCCCCGGCGGCTGGGGCGGGGCCATCGTAGAAGTGCCCTATCAGTATTACAGGCATTATGGGGACAGCGAGCCCCTGGCCCGCCTGTATCCGCAGATGCTGCGGTATTTCGATTATCTGGACTCCTGCTCCTGTGAGGGTTTCGTGGTGCGGGACAAGGAGGGGGAATGGTGCCTGGGGGACTGGTGTGCGCCCACGGAAGAGGTGCTGCTGCCCACGCAGTTCGTCAATACCTGGTTCTACATCAAATTGCTGGGGCGCATGAAGGAGATTGCCGAGGCAGTGGGCCGCGGCTGCGACATCTCCGGCTTTGACCGGAAGCTGGAGGCGCTGAAAGGAAGCTTCGACGCCGCATATTACTCGGCCCACAGCCATAGCTTTATCGGCGGGATTCAGGGTGCCGATGCCTTTGCCATCGATATCGGCCTGGGGGCGGAAGAGACTTATGGCAAGCTGAGGGAGCATTATGAAAAGCTGGGCCATTTGGACACGGGCATCTTCGGAACGGATGTGGTGATCCGCGTGCTGTTCGAGCACGGGGACGGCGATCTGGCCGTGCGCCTGCTGTCCTCCTCCGCGCCTGCCACCTTCGCCGGCATGCGGCGGGCCGGGGCCACCACCCTCTGGGAAAGCTGGCCCGATTCCCAGTGCTGTGACCGTTCCCACAACCATCCCATGTTCGGTGCGGTGGCGGCTTATCTGTCGGATTATCTACTGGGCATCCGGCAGGAAGACGGAAAGGCCGGTTACCGGGATATCGTCATTGCGCCGGTGCCTGTAGACAGCCTGAAGCGTGTCAGCGGCAGGCGGGGGCTTCCTCAGGGGGATGTCAGCGTCTCCTGGGAAAAAGCGGATGGAAAAGTACGTTTTTCCATACAAATTCCTGACGGAACTCAGGCCGTGTTGCGCTTTGGCGGCGACAATCTGGCGCTGCATACAGGAGAGAACCTTCTGGAAATGCCCTACAAGGCACAGTAATCCATAGGGCTGACTGGTGATCGGTTTCCCATTTTGGTTTCCTTTCTCCCAGCCAGCCCATTCCACAGGCCAAAATCCCATCTGCCCTCTTTTACCCCCCCAAGGCATTCTTCCGATAATCATTGGGCGTCATCCCTTTGATCCGCTTAAAAGCGCTGCGCATCACATAGGCGCTGTTGTACCCGGTCCGCAATGCCACATCCTCCAGCTTTACGCCCTGAACCAGCAGCCCGCAGGCCTTCTCCACCCTGACCCTCTCCAGATAATTGGTAAAGTTCTCATGGAACAGCTCCTTGAACAGCTTGGAAAAATAGGTGCTCGCGTACCCGAAATCATCCGCTATCTTCGTCAGGCTCAAATCGCTGTTCTGATAATTTTCCTGAATATAATTCTCGATATCTTCCCTCTGGCGGGTATTGCTCTCCTTCTCCTGCTCCCGCACCCTCTCGCAGATATACGTGAAGATATGGTTGATTTTGTTGAAGCGCATCAGGATATCGCTCTCCCAGTTAAGCTGCTCGAGCCGACCATATATTTCCTTCTCCGCAATCTCGATATGGTCATGGAGGCCGTGCAGAGCCTTGAGGACCGTGCACTGCAGGTCGTTCACCAGAAAATGCATCATGGAGGGGCTGATGTCCCGCTCCAGGACATTGACCTGATAAATCTCCTTCAGCTGCTCATGCATGCTTTCCAGATTCCCCAGCCGCACCGCATTGACCAGCCGCTCCTCCAGCGTCGCCGGGAAATAATAATAATCCTTGCTCTCCAGGTAGTCCTCGTAAAAGAGCACGTTTTTGCCGGAGGAGGAGCCGTACTGCAGCATTTCGTAGATTTGGTCGTAGGATCTGCTGATTTTCTCCACATCCCTGCAGACATTCCCCACGGCCATCCTGACCTTGATACCGTCCTTTTCCCAGAACTCGGCGCACAGCTTCTCCAGCTCCCGATCCAGGCACTCTCTTTCATACCCCTTCCCGTCCTTCATGGCGCAGATTACCGCCCCGCCATTGATATCCGTATCGCACGCGTACTGCTCCCCGCCCAGGATATCCTCCAGCTTCCGGAGGAGAATCTGCTTATATACAATCGCTTCCTCCGTGCCTACCTCCATTTCACCCGAGGGCTGCTCTACAATCTGGTAAGCGATTACATAACATCTGTGGTTCGTCAGGCAGATGCCGTACCTGCTTAAATCCTTATCCGCCATGCCGCCCCGCAAGAGCCGCTCCGCCATAAGCTTCCGGATGACCGGCTTCTGCTTCTTGATATCGTCCTTAAGGTCTGAATTGTTTTCAATCAATTGCTGTAAGGACTGGGAGATATAGGTCATCTCGTCTCCCTTGAGCCCTTCCGCCTCAGGCCCTTCCGTCTGGAACAGCATCTGCAGGATATTGTCGATTTTTCTCCCGCGGTACCAGGACACGCCGAAAATGCTCGCTATGCCCAGGATCAGGACTGCCAGCATCAGATGGACGATTCTCCGCTGGGCCTGACTGATCTGCACGGTGATATACTCCTTGGGGAGGACGGCCACATAGGTAAGGCCCCTCTCGTCGGAGACCGTCTTGATGATTTCCACTACCCTCCCGTTCATCTTCACTTCCTGGATTGCCTCCCCGGCCATCAGGTACTCTTCCGGCACCAGCTCGAACTCATCCGCCCCGGAGGGCAGGGTGAGAAGCACATTCCCATCCTTATCCATCACATATGCCCAGCCGGCCTCAGAGACATAGGTATCCGACAGCAGGTTCTTGATCACCTGGCTCTTGATGGGGAACACGAAATTCCCTTTCACTCCCGAGTCCGTGACCAGGGACTGCACATACAGTATCCTTTTCTCCGTCCTTGTGTTCTGCCTGGCATCGGCTTCCGGGAAAATGCAGCTCATATAGCTTTCCTCCATTTTCCCCATCCAATCCTCCCACTGCAGTCCGTCATATTGAAAAGCGTACCGGGCGGAATCGTCATCCTGAAAAATCTGGCTCGAGCTGATCACCATGCTGTTGCTGCGCAGGAACAGATAATACTCCTCCAGAAAGCTCTGGGTGCGCATGGCCTTCATATAATCCCGGGCGGACAAAAGCTTTGAAATCTCTATGTACTTTTGCTTCTCGTCCATCAGCAGGGCAATATAGCGGATGGTGCTGTTGCTGGCCAGGTTCTGGACGATCGTGTCGATTTCCTGGAAATTGTCGTCAATCGTTTCGCTGACATGGTTCAGATTCACCAGGACGTTTCTACAGATATTCTCCTGGGTGGACGCGGCGATGTCCTCCAGGCTGTACATGTCAATCATCAGGGGAATCGTAAAAATAATCAGATAAGAAATCATCAGGCGGGCATAAACTTTTTTGTATTTCATAGACGAACCAGTCCTCATGCTTTCGACGCATTATCCCTTCTGCCCGGTTTGGCTTCCGCCGGACATTTTCTTCCTATTATATCAGTAAACTTCTCAGAGCAAAAGCCCCAATGCGATTTCATTAAAACCGCTATCTTGAGCTATCTTTAAAACGCGAGAAAGGCGTATGCCTGAAAAGACACACGCTTTCCTCTAAAAACAGGGAAATTCTTTATTTTGCAGCGTTATAGATATCGTATACCTTCTGGTAGATCTGGATGTAAGAGTCCACATCATAACCCTGCAGCGCGTTCACATAGGAATCCCAGTCCTTCTCCAGATCCAGCTCCCCGGTGATGAACTGTGCCATGGAGGTCTTCACATATTCCTGCAGAGCCGTCTGAATGGTGGCGAACCGCTCGGAGTCCTCGGAATCCTCGATGAAGACCTTTTTCGGGAGATACTCCGGGTAGAAATAATCGTCTACCTTGCTGGTTTCATCGAACAATCTCGCTTCGTAGGAGGAATCCTTGTACAGATCCGCCTCTTCCGGACGAGGGGACATGGACGCGCGGAACTCCGCTCTGTTGTTCATCAGTCCTGTCCACCAGGTGTTCTTGTTGTACTCATCGTTTTCATTGGAGGTAAAGCCAGGGGTAATCCAGTAAATAGCGTCAACTCCATCCAGAATGGAAGCTGTGGGCTGGTCAAGCTCGCCCCAGTTCTTGCCCTTTTCACCGTACTGCTGCACCAGGGAGCACTCATCTCCCATCAGGAAGTCCCCTACCTTGAATGCCGCTTCCGGATTCTCGCACTTGTCGGTAATGAACCAGGAATAATCGGAGCTCTGATCCACATAGTCGTTATGGAGCTGATACCTGGCTCCGGTAGGCCCCTCCACAGGCGGCATAGCAGCCGTCACGGCGTTCAGATGTTCATTTCCCAGATCGATTCCCATGGCGAAGTGATCGGCGGTATATCCGAATACCTTCTTTTCATCGGAACGGACCACCTGCTGCATCTGGTCGGATGACTGTGAAAAAGTAGTAGGGTCGATCAAGCCGTTTTCAAACAGGTCATGCATGTAGGCAAGGCCCTGCTTGAACTCGTCCTTATCGCAGGCGAATACTACCTTGCCGTCTTTCGCGTAGGAGAGCGTCGTCTTGTCGCAGGGGATAAAGGAGTTCATCAGCCACCACTCCAGCTGGCAGTCCCAGTCCTTGCTGCCCGTCAGGACAATCTCGTCTGCGGTGCCGTTCCCATTATAGTCGCTGTCGCGCACTGCCAGGAGAACCTCCTTCAGTTCCTCCGTGGTGGTGGGCACGGACAGGTTCAGGCTCTCCAGCCACTCGCTGTTGTACCAGAGCTTGGGATATGCGGTGCAGTGATAGCATTCATTGGCCACCGGGAAGCCGTAGATCTTACCGTCCGGCGCATAGGCGTTCTTGGCATACTGGGGCCTGTCCTCGAAGAAGCTCTTCATGTTGTCGCCATACTGGTCATAAAGGTCGTTCAGGGGTATGAAGATGCCTTCCTTTCCGAACTTCACCATCTTCTGCTTGTTCAGGCCGTAGCAGATCACATCCGGGTAGGAATCGCTGGCCAGCATCAGGTTCAGCTTCGTCTCGGCATCGCTGCTGGGCAGCGTCACGAACTCCAGCTTTACGCCGGTCTGTTCCTCGATCCACCTGATGGCATAGTTCGCGTCCGAGTACTCGCCCTTTTCGTTCATGGACACCGCCACGGTCAGAGTCACCGGCTCTTCCGACCCGCTGTCGGATTCGGCGGAAGTCTCTCCTCCCTTGCCTTCCGCGCTGCTCTCGGAATCCTTGTTCGCGGAACTGTCGTTCCCGGAATCTCCGCTCCCGGAAGATCCGCAGCCGCCCAGGAGCATCGCAGCCGCCAGGCCGATTGCTGTAGCTTGTGTGATGATTGTCTTTCTCTTCATAATTTACCTCTCCTTTTGGTTTTTATATTGACTGTCATATGGCCGTCCTACCCTTTGATCGACCCCATCATGATGCCCTTTACGAAATACTTCTGGATAAAAGGGTACAGGAGCATGACGGGTACGGACGACACTATGATCAGTGAATATTGCAACAGTGTCTTCAATTCCTGACGGTTCATCTGCTCCGCCAGGCTCAGCTGCATCCCAGTGGTGTCGTTGGACACCAGGATATTGCGGAGCAGAAGCTGCAGCGGCTGCTTGTTCACGTCATTTAAATACAGTAGCGCCGAAAAGAAATCGTTCCATTTCCCTACCGCATACAGGAGCACCATGACGGCTATGATCGGCGTGGAAAGCGGAAGCACCATCTTGACGAAGTAGATCCAGTCGGAGCATCCGTCGATTGCGGCGCTTTCAAAAATCTCCCCCGGTATGGAGCTTTGGATATAGGTCTTGATGAGAATCACGTTCCACACCCCCATGGCGGAGGGCAGAATCATGGACCAGAAGCTGTCGATCAGCTTCAGCTTGCTCACCACCAGGTAGGTGGGTATCATGCCGCCGCTGAAGAACATGGTCACCGTGAACAGGAACATCACGAAGCCCCGGATCTTCAGATCGGTCCTTGCCAGGGGATATCCCGCAAGCAGCGTCAGCGACACGCTGACCACCGTCCCCACCACTGTGTAGGCCACCGAATTGAGGAAAGCCTTCACGATATTGGGCGACTGGAAGATGACCTGATACCCCGCCAGGGAGAAGTCCACGGGCCACAGAAACACCTTGCCCGCCGATACCGCCTTGGCATCGCTGAAGGATGACGCGATGATGAACAGGACCGGCACTAAAATGAATATCATGATCAATATGAGCAGGATCCAGATACAGGCTGTCAGGATTTTGTCCGGCACGGTCTGATACAGCTTTACCTTTGTGCCATGGGATGCTGTTGTCTTTTCTTTCTTCATATCCATACCCCCTTACCACAAGCTGGTCTCGCCAAATTTCTGGGAAAACTTATTGGCGACGAACAATAAAATGAAGTTGACCACCGAATTGAACAGTCCCACTGCTGTCGCAAAGGAATACTGCATATCCTTCAGACCACGCTTATATACATAGGTAGAGATGATTTCGGACACCGGAAGGTTCAGGGAGTTCTGCATCAGGAACACCTTTTCGAAGCCCACGCCCATGATGCCGCCGATCGCCATAATCAGCTGGATGGTGATGATCGGCTTCAGCGCCGGAATCTCCACGATTTTGATTCTCTGCAAGCGGTTGGCCCCGTCAATCAGGGAAGCCTCCACCAGAGACTGGTCCACATTCCCCAAAGCCGCTATGTAGATGACTGCCGCGTACCCGGTTCCCTGCCATACCCCCGACCAGACATAGATGTGGCGGAAGTAGGATGCCCTTCCCATGAAGTCCACCCGGTCCAGCCCTACCAGGTCCAGCAGGTTGTTGACGATTCCAATGTTCAAATGGAAGCATTGGAGGATGATGCCTACCATGACCACCGTAGAGATGAAATACGGCGCATAGGTCAGGGACTGCATGAACTTCTTGAACCTGGCTCCTCCTATGCTGTGCAGCGCAAGCGCCAGGATAATCGGTGCCGGGAAGCTTACCAATAAGGAATAGAAACTGATGACCAGCGTGTTCTTCAAAAGCTTCAGCATGTCCGGATTGGTAAAGAACTGCTTGAAGTACTTAAGCCCCACCCAGTCGCTTCCCAGGATTCCCTTTCGGAAGGAATAGTCCTCAAAGGCGATTAGGATGCCCCCCATGGGTATATAGCAGAAAATAATGATATAGGCTAACGGCAGAAGCAGCATGAGATAAAGCTGCCATCTTTTCTGGATATCCTCTTTCAGGCTCCATTTCTTTTTTTTCGCTTTCTTCATCTTTTTCCCTCTCTGAATCTCGAGCGCTCTTTTTCGCGAGACTTTCCGGATGTCTCTTGGTCTTACTCTACCTCCTTCCATCTGTTTTTACCAGAACAGATTCTTGTGAAAGGGTATGTATTTTTATGGAACGGCGGGGAAGGATTTTTGTTGCAAGGGTATTTTCTTGCCTTTTCTCATCGAATTCCTACGCGTTTCTCTCCCGCAGGACGATTGCGTCGCATCCCCTGGCCCTCCAGACGATTGTGCCGTCTTCATCCCGCATCGTCTCCCCGCTCCAAAGCTCCTCATAGACAAGTCCCTGGCGTAGCCCTGCCCGTCTGCAGCTTAGGCGCAGCGCCTCTTCCCCGCTGCCCCAATGGAACAGCGCCACATACTGTTTCCCGTCTATCCTGGCGGTGAAGGCCCATGACGCGGTGTCATGGTTCGCCTCCACCGGGCGGAAGGAAACCCCTGCCGCCGCCATCCGGTTGATTTCCCGGTTCCCGGCGAACCGAAGCGTCCGTTCCCTCGCCTCCTGTCGGCTGTAGTCGTCGCTGAGCATCATCACCGTGCCCGCGATGGCGGAAGCGGTATATCTCGCCCTGGCCTCCCCTTCGGTGCTGTCCGCCTCCATGCCGAAGCTCTTCAGCAGGCAGATATGATCCGGGTCATTGTACTGGTACAGCCTTCCGCTCTGCCACCATGCGTAAGTCTGCGCGTTCAATACATATTCCACGTCCTCCCTGGTGCCAAAAGCATCGCAGGAGAACCGCCTGGCATGGCCAAAGCCGCAGGGGAACAGGGGCGCGATGGAAAGGCTTACGAAAAACGGCTTCCCGGCCCTGGCGGGAGCCAGGATGTCCCGGATGAACCGGTATCCCATGGCAATCGCCTGCCGCCCTGTCTTCACTTCCTTATTATAGTGGCTGCCCTCCATGCCGCCATGGGACATGAAATCCAGCTTCACATAATCAAAATCCCATTCCAGGAATTTCTCCAGCTTCTGCGCCATCTGCCGCTTCCAGACCGGGTGGGTCACGTCAAAGGGGATAGCGCCGTCCACCCGGGGCAGGAGCTCTCCTTTTTCATCCCGAAGCAGAATCTCCTCCACGGTGTGCCCCGGTGCCCCTTCCAGCTCCTCCTGGACATCATTCCCAAAGTAGGCAAAGGGGGCGTCGTAGATTCCGGCCCGCTGGCCGTTCTCATGGAGCTGTCTGGCAAGCTCCGCCAGCTTCTCCTGGGGGAAGCCGCTCCACCCGGCATCCAGGTTGCAGTAATTGATGCCGCCGTTCTCATACCCCAGGGGCCGCAGCTCATTCCCCAGGAACTCCCCGGACTTTTGGTAGTTCTCCGGATTCAGCCCAAAGGCCAGGCCTG
>CAOOJO010000085.1 GCA_948496895.1 uncultured Acetatifactor sp.
CGAGCCATGCCTGGGCGGAGGCGCTCTGTGGCGGCAGGTGGGTGCCCTTTGACCCGACCCATGACCGCCCGGCAACGGAGGGCTATATCAAGCTCGGGCATGGCCGGGATGCGGCGGACTGCGCAATCAACCGGGGGCTTATGTGGAACGGCGGCGCCCAGTCCCAGGTCATTTCCGCATCTGTGGAGCAGTGAACAGGGGGCTTCTGCTTGAACTGGAACCCTCTTTTCGATTCATTTGCGCGCCGAAGCGCGCAGGGAGCATAGATATGATAAAGAAAGTAGCATCAGTGGGCCTGCCCGTAGACGAGGTTCTGGAGATCAGGAAGAACCGCATCCTGCCTGAGCGCCATGGCGGCAGCGGGAAACGGATCAGCATTGTCACGGGCATCCACGGGGACGAACTGGAGGGGCAGTATGTCTGCTTCGAGCTGCAGCGCCGCCTGGAGCGGCACAAGGAATGTCTGGAAGGGATTGTGGACATCTATCCGGCGGTCAATCCCCTGGGCATCGATTCCATCACCAGGGGCATCCCTGCCTTTGACCTGGATATGAACCGCCTGTTCCCGGGAAATATCGAGGGGAGCATGACGGAATATGTGGCTGCCCGTATCATCGAGGATTTGGCTGGCTCCGACTGGGTGCTGGACATCCATGCCAGCAATATCTATCTGACGGAAATCCCCCAGATCCGCATCAATGAGCTGCACCAGGACATCCTGGTGCCTCTGGCCGAGGCTGCCAACGTGGATTTCATATGGGTTCACGGTGCCAGCACAGTACTGGAGTCCACGCTGGCCTACAGCCTGAACAGCATAGGCACGCCCACCTTGGTAGTGGAGATGGGCGTGGGCATGCGGATCACCCAGGAATACGGAAATCAGATGGTGGACGGCATTTTTCATCTGATGAAAAAGCTGGGCGTCTGGAGCGGAGAGGCGGCGCCTGTGAGAAAGCCCATCATTTCCAGGAATCCGGAGGATGTCTGTTATCTCAACGCAGGCGTCAGCGGCCTGTTCGTACCCGTTGCGGAGCATGGCGCCAGATTAGGCAGGGACGCCCTCATCGGCCGAATCGTGGATCCGCTATGGGGCAAGGTGCTGGACGAGGTGCGCGCGCCGGAGGACGGCATGCTGTTTACCATAAGGGAGTACCCCATCGTGGTGGAAGGCTCCCTCATGGGGCGGCTGCTGAAGAAAGAGGTATGCGGCTATGAATAAGACAATCCTGTATACATTGAAGAGCCTGTACCGGGACGACTTCCGGGTGACGGGCTACGAATTCGGCTCCGGGAAGAAATCCGTGTGCATCGTGGGCAGCTCCCGGGGAAACGAGGTCCAGCAGCTCTACTGCTGCTCCCAACTGATTCGGAAGTTCCGACAGCTGGAGGCGGAAGGGCGGATCGCGGCAGGTCATAAGATCCTGGTCCTCCCCTCCATCAACCCCTGCTCCATGAACATCCAGAAGCGCTTCTGGCCAACGGACAACACGGACATCAATCGGATGTTCCCGGGATACTGCCTGGGAGAAACCACCCAGAGAATCGCTGACGGCGTCTTCCGGGAAATCTCGGAATATCAGTTCGGGATCCAGTTTACCTCCTTTTATATGCCGGGAGACTTTGTGCCCCATGTGCGGCTGATGGACGAGGGCTTCAGCCGCCCGGAGACGGCGGAGCAGTTCGGGCTTCCCTATGTGGTCATCCGCCGGGTACGGCCCTACGACACGGCCACGCTGAATTATAACTGGCAGGTATGGGACACCCAGGCATTCTCCCTATACACCACCTCCACCACCCGGATCGATTCCAACAGCGCGGGCCAGGCAGTGCTGGCAGTGATGAATTTCCTGTCCAGACAGGATATCATAAAATACACCGTACCGGGCGGGCTGCGCTCCAAGGTCGTGAACGATGCCGACCTGATTTCCATTAGAACCGCGAAATCCGGTATCTTTGTCCCCATGGTGAAGGCCGGGGATACCGTGAAGGCCGGGCAGCCGCTGGCGAATATCCTGGAGCCTTATGAGGGAGATGTCCTGGAAACGCTGTACGCCCCCTTGCCCATGACAGCGTTTTTCGTCCACAATGAGCCGCTGACATATGCGGACACCGCGGTGATCAAGCTGATCGAAAAGGAAGGCTGAGCTCCAAATCTGGGGCTATGGCTCTGATCCTTCAGGATTCAAAACATTCCCCAGGCAGAATGCTGTACAGTTCCTCCCCGCCCGGCTTCTGGAAATAAAGCTTAGTGGCGGTAGGATTATATACCCGTCTGCCGTCCACGGAACATTCCAGCCTCTGCCAGGCCTGGACGTAATCGTAGATCTGGATGTTCGTGGCGTACCAGATATCCTCATGCCCGCCTATATAGGCAGCGAACTTTTCTATGACATCCCAGTTGTCATTGACCTCGAACTCATAGCTGTGGCCCCACAGGTAGAACATCCAGGAGCTCCGTTCGGGTGTCTCTTCCACGAACTTCTTCGCGAGGCCCATCAGCTCCGGATCGTTGTGATGGCAGGTGGCTTCCAGCCGGAGCCAGTCCTTTGGCATGTCGAACGAATGGCTGGAGATGACTGTCCTGGCGTATGCCAGCCCGGCCTTTTCCAGGCAGTCCACGGTGGTGTCATTGTAGGTGCCGAAGGGGTACGCCATTCCCCGGATGATGGTATGGAACTGGTTCTCCAGGTTCTCCCTGTCTTTCAGCAGCTCCCACATGGCCATATGCTCCGGCAGCTTTTCCAGAAAGGGGTGGGTCAGCCCATGCACCGCCACTTCATGCCCGCTGTCGGTGTAGACCTCGGTGGCCCGTCTGGCGGTGAGCCTGCGGTGGAAGGCCCCTTCCGGATAAGTGGTCCCTTCCGGCGGGTATAATCCGCTGTTCAGATTAAAGGTGCCTTTCAGGCCGTTTCTGTCCATAATCTCCATTAACCGGATGTCCTGCTCTACGCCGTCGTCATAGCTTAGGGTGAGCGCTTTCGTCTTCCCCTTTGGAAAACGCATGATGAATCCTGACATAAGTCTGCCTCCTTCACAGTGCGGCCAAGATATATGTGGCCTTGATGAAAAAACTGTACTTATTATACCATAAATATGGTAAAAATCCAGCTGCCTCATGTCTTTCTCAGATACTGCCTCAGCAAAAAGCAGATCCACACAGCCGACAGGGCGAAAGCGGGCAGCATATAAAAGGGCATATTCTCAAAAACCGCTTTCCCAATCCAGAAGGAGGGCAGCGGGGACATGAGGTACTGTGCCCTATCTCGGATGAAAAACGGCACAGCCGCGCCGAAGATTAGGAGGGAAGACAATTTCGTAATCGCCATGCCCTCCAGCTTATTGGAGGAGAGCGTTACAATCAGCAAAGCGATGATGACACCCTGTAGCGCGCCCCCTGCCGCCAGCCCTAAAATGCGGTCTGGGGAGAGAGGGCTCAGCCTGAAAACAGGCAGCAGGACAGCGGTCACCAGAAAAGCGGCCACGGCGGGGATGCCGAACCTTGCGGCCAGATATCCCCTTCTCCCCAAAGGCGTGACGAACAGATACGCCGCCGTCCTTTCATCGGCTTCCTCCAGGGAGACCATTGCCGGGACAAAGCAGAACATGGCGGGGGAGAGCATGGCGAAGAAGATGTCAATCAGCGCATAGTAGGGGGAGAGGACTGCCGATTTGGAGAACCACCCTGTCAAAACGGCTTCCAGAAAAGGGATGCCCAATCGGATTCCAAGCCCCGCCAGAACCGGCGTAAGGCAAGCGGCAAATAGCATCATGTCCCGCCGCATTAGCACCAGCATCTGCAAAAAACCAGCCCGAATCGCCCTCATAGCTTCCCGCCTCCCATCCTGCCCCACATGTTCAGGACACAATATTTCGCAGCAACGAACAGAACCCCAATCAGCGCCATGACCATAAGAATCCCTATGGGGGACGGAACCTGGCCCGAGACCATCTCCATGCACACGCTGGCAGGGTAGTACCGCAGCCAAGCCACAGCGTCTGCCGCAGACGAGGAACCAGATGTGCATGTCTGCGTGTACGTCTGCATGCATATCTGGACAGGGCCCCGCGGATTGGCGGCCATGCTGTCTGCCAGGGGGCTGCCAACCCGGAATAGATGCAGGATAGCCGGGACAAAGCAGACAAGCTCCACCGGCACGGTCCACAGGATGAACTGGTTCAGGCTGCTGATTCGCGTGGCGATGATGATGCCCAAAAGCGTAAATACCGCGCTGGACAAAACCGTGCCGAGCAGCACCATACAGGAATCGACGCTGCCGTAAGCCCCTGCGCCCACGCCGCCATAGTCCCCTGCGTTCACACCTGTGCCTACGCCTGCATCGACACCTGCTGCCGCGGTCAATACAGCGGCCACCACAAGCGAAATGGCGGACAGGGACACGACCTTCGCGGCAATGTATTCCGCTGCCCGGACAGGGGAGACCGCCAGCGCCCAGGGCGTTCGCTGGCTTTTTTCCAAAAGCACGATTGCGCCCATGAAGAACAGCCCCATGGAGGCCGGGTCGGAGAAAATCAAAATCGCCGCGGCCTTTTCCCTCCAGCTCTCCGGGACGGCGGATAGAATGGCCACATAAATCGCCGTCAGGACAGCGTACAGAAAGTAGAAACCGTATCTTGCCTGGAACCGTATATCCCACAAAACCAAACTGCGCAATCTCATAACAGCGTCCTCCCCGTAATCTCCATGAAGATGTCGTTCAGCGTGGGCTCGCTGCTGTGGATGGATTGCAGGCGGTTTTCCGAAATCAGCTTTTTCAGCTGACCATCGGCGGACAGGCGGTCAATGGGGCAGTTTGCGCTGTGCTCCCCGTCTTCCAGCCATGTGTAGGTCACGGTGGCCGCGCCTTTGGACATGATCAGGTTGTGGGGGCTGTCCAGGGCGCATATCCTGCCGCCCACGATGAAAGCCACCCTGTCGCAGAGCTCGGCTGCGTCCTGCATGTTATGGGTGGTCAGGAGGATGGTCTTCCCCCTTGCCTTTTGGGCCAGAATCATATCCTTCATCATGCGGCTGTTGGTGGGATCCAGGCCGTTTGTGGGCTCGTCCAGGCAGAGCAGGGCCGGGTCGTGGAGCAATGCCCTGATGAAATTCAGCCGGGCCTTCATGCCCTTGGAGTACTGGGATACGCGCTTGTCCCCGTCCCGCTCTAAGCCCACCATCTCCAGAAGCTCGTCGATTGGACGAGGCTTTTTCTCATACAGGGATGCGAAGAAGCGCAGATTTTCCCTGGCCGTCAGCTTCTCGTACATGGTGGAAAACTCAAAGTCCACCCCGATGTCCTCGTAAAAACGCTTTGTGCGCTTTCTGCATTCCACGCCGTTCACCTTGGCAGAGCCCTGGTAAGCGGTCAGCATCCCTGTGAGCACTTTCTGCAGGGTGCTTTTCCCTGCCCCGGAGGGCCCTAAGAATCCGAAGATTTCACCTGGAGAGACTGAGAAGGTCATGTGGGAAATAAAGGGTTGCTTCGTATAGCTGAACGAAAGATTGTTGACTTGTATCATGGAAATATCCTCCCTGTACTATGTGACTAAAATAAATGGAATAGTCAAATGAAGTCCTGTTTTAAGTCCGGCAGACCGCCGGACTTTTCAGGCTCGTAGGACTATAGCAAAATATTGTTTCTGAAACCCATTCCAGGTGCAGGCATTCTCCCGTCCGATTTACATAAGGCGGCACAAGGGAGCGTATCGGTATTAAGGAAGTCCTAAAGAATCTGGGTCACGATGCCATAAATCAAAGCACGCAGCGCCTGGTCATACTTTTCCCCAATCTCCGCTTTATGCAGCGTGGCGTAATAGATTGCATGGAATGCGGCGCTGATGGCATTTATGTCCACGTCTTTTGCCACAGGCAGGAGCGATAGCATTTCCCCGATGGTATCCGTATCATCCTGCAGATGGGCCTGTAACACTTCCGGAGGGAGTTTCCGCGCAAGCAGCTCCGCTTCGCCCGTATCGATCAGCTTTAAAACCGGCATCTCCTCCGCCATCTTATAGAACGCGAAAATCGCATCGGCCAGACGTTTTGCCGAAACCTCTGTACCGGCCATCTCCGAAATCGCCTGATAGAGCTTATGGTTGATGGTTTCCTGCTGCTTCTGGATTACCTCAAACAAAAGCACCTCCTTCGATGGATAAAAGAGGTAGAAAGTCCCCTTGGGAATATGGACCCGCCTCACGATTTCATCTACCGTAGTGCGGCGGACACCGTACCTGGCCAGACAGCTGGCCGCCTCCTCCTTCAACCGCTTCCTGATATATTCCCGTTCCTGCTCCGAATAGCTTTTAGGCACCCTAATACCTCCGGTTTGACTGATAATATATTTATGGTCATTATAATCGATTTTCGCTGTGCTGTCAATTGATAAATTATTGTTGTAATGGCTGTCATAATCAAATATACTAATGTCAGATGGCGGAGCTTTACACAAGAGAATCTGTGCAAGCCTGCAATTATAAGGTGGCTATGGCAGCATTGGGGCAGCGCTGAAAGTGATAGAGACGTTTGTGAGCCAAATATGATGTGGAGGAAGCAATCATGGAAGGAAAAATGAAAGTAGCGGTAATGCAGGGAATCGGTAAGATGGGATTTGAGGAGAGGGATATCCCGACGGCAAAAGACAATGAGGTGCTGGTCAGGCTGGAGTATGTGGGAATCTGCGGCAGCGACCTGCATTATTACGAAACAGGGGCAATCGGTGACTATGTGGTAAAGCCGCCTTTTGTGCTTGGTCATGAGCCGGGCGGAACAGTCGTGGAGGTGGGGAAGGATGTGAAGCACCTGAAGGTCGGCGACAGGGTCGCCCTGGAACCGGGCAAGACCTGCGGCCACTGCGAGTTCTGCAAAACAGGACGTTACAACCTCTGCCCGGATGTGGTCTTTTTCGCAACACCGCCGGTGGACGGGGTATTTCAGGAATATGTGGCCCATGAGGCAGACCTTTGCTTCAAGCTGCCGGATAATGTAAGCACCATGGAGGGCGCATTGATCGAGCCTCTGGCAGTGGGCTTCCATGCGGCCATGCAGGGCGGAGCAAGGGCAGGACAGACAGCGGTTGTCATGGGTGCAGGCTGTATCGGCCTTGTGACGATGATGGCTCTAAAGGCTATGGGCGTTTCAAAGGTGTATGTGGTGGATATCCTGGAAAAACGTCTCCGGAAAGCGCTGGAGCTGGGGGCAGATGGCATCATCAACGGAGTGCAGGCAGACGCAGTGGAAGAGGTAAGGAAGCTGACGGACGGGAAAGGCTGTGACCTTGCAGTGGAGACTGCCGGTACACAAATCACCACAGTGCAGACGATACATATGACGAAGAAGGGCGCGACGATTGTGCTGGTAGGCTACAGCAAGAGCGGGGAGATGACGCTGCCCATGAGCCTTGCGCTGGATAAGGAGCTGACGTTCAAGACGGTGTTCCGCTACCGCCATATCTATCCCATGGCGATAGAGGCCGTTGCGGCAGGCAAGGTGAACCTGAAAGGCATCGTGACGGATGTCTTCGGGCTTGACGAGGTGCAGAAAGCCATGGACTACAGCGTGAACAACAAAGCTGACATTGTGAAAGCCGTGATACGCATTGCCGAGTAGCCAATGCGAAATATACAGCCCCCGGAAACTGCATGCCGAATCGTTTCCGGGGTATGGGCAGTGAGCCATCCTGGACCACTGGCCGAAAAATTCGAATGGAGCGGCAGCTTATCTGTCATGGTGTAAGACCATTCGAATTTCTGTATTTGTCGTACCAAGCTTAATCTCTTTTTTGGTTCCGTCAAACCGGAAACCACATCTTTCATAGAACCTTATCGCCCGGCGATTACCTTCAAGAACCCAAACATAAATCTTCCTATAGTCGGACAATCTCTCAAGTGCGGCGCACATGAGCGCATAGCCGATTTTTCTGTCATAGTATTCCTTTAGGATATAAAGAGAAAATATTTCACCTGTAAATGGGTCGTCCCCGCATACGCCATACCCAACGAAGCCAATGACCCTGTCATTTTCTTTGGCGACAAGGAGATTATCCAGCCAGCGGAATGCTATATCCGTACATTTCTCTATCGTAAGGCCGTCAAGATACGCCTGGTCGATAAGCCCTGCATAGGCATCCTGCCACGCTTTCCAGTGGACATATGCCTTTCCCCTGATTTCAGAATCAGACTCCATTGGTTTGATTATGATATCCATGCTATCCCTTCCCAATCAGCACCTCTTTCCCGCTGAACGCAAATCCATACTTTTGAATCCGCTCTGCCGAGAACCCTCTGTCCATCAGCGCAGCCGCGTATTTTTTCTCCTCAATTTGGCACAGCGCCGCCTGAACTGTGTCCTCGAGGGTCTTCTCCCTTTTCGGATTATTCACCTTGAATTCTATAATAATTGCGTCTCTATTGCAATTATTTATGATTGCGTCTCCGGCAGGCTGCCTGGGTTCCAGCTGGACATCATACCGTCCAAAGCCGCTTTCCCGATTGGATGTGATGACATACCTGTCCGCCAGGTCCACCATCAGTCCTAGCACAAAACCGTGGTAGAAACGCTCCGGCTCTGCTTCCTCGGATGTTTTCCTGCCAGCGTCGAAACAGCTGAAGGTAGCCAGCGCCACCCGGTTCATATAGAGATTCATGGCATCTAAATCTCCCAGTATCAGGGCCTTGATGAAGGTGTTATAATGCGGCGTGTAGTCGCGGAACCACCCCTCTATCATCCGCTCGAACATTAGCCGCACTTCCCGGTTCGTGAGCTTCAGGCCGTATTCCCATCTTCCGCTAGGGAGCATTTCGCAGCTTTCCACCCTTAAATAGCCGCTGGCCAGAAGCAGGCTCCAGACGGCGTTCAGGCTGTAGTCAAGCTGGTCAAAGACAATCTGCTCGTCAATCTCCGTATAGAATGTCCCATCCTGGAGCAGATGCTCCATAGTCATTTTCACATCCGGGCTTCCTTCACGGACCAGCTTGCCCACCAGGCTGTTGGAGCTGGTGTTGGCCCAGTAGGCAGAAAATCTAC
>CAOOJO010000086.1 GCA_948496895.1 uncultured Acetatifactor sp.
TCGGCCGCGTGACCGATCTGCGGCTAATACCCTCGGAAGAGCTGGGGCGCCCGCGGACACAGGACAGATCCGGAATCCGGAATCCGGATTCTGGATTGTGGATTCCGGGGTGCGGAAAGGCAGGGTGATTTTATGGAATCTACAAAAAAGGCATTGATTTTCCAGGGCGGATGGGACGGGCACGAACCGGCGCTGGTGGCGCAGCGGTTCGGGAGGATGCTGGAAAAGCATGGATACGCCTGCGAAATCTATGACAGCCAGGACGTGCTGGCGGACGCGGAGAAGCTGATGGGGATGGATGTAATCGTGCCCTGCTGGACCATGGGGGAGATTAAGCCCGAGTACACGAAAAACATCAGCCGGGCCGTGGCGGCGGGCTGCGGCCTTGCGGGCTGCCACGGCGGCATGTGCGACGCCTTCCGCCAGGACGTGGAATGGCAATTCATGACTGGCGGACAATGGGTCAGCCATCCCGGCGGGGACGGAACCGATTACACGGTGAACATCCACAAGGGCTCCAGCCCCATCGTGGCAGGGATGGAGGATTTCCATGTGTGCAGCGAGCACTATTACCTACATGTGGACCCGGCGGTGGAGGTGCTGGCCAGCACCCGCTTCCCGGTGGTGGACTACTACCACAGCGCCAACAAGGCGGTGGACATGCCGGTGGCCTGGACCAAGTTCTGGGGCAACGGCAGGGTGTTCTACTGCTCCCTGGGACATCATGACGATGTGTTCGAGAAGTTCCCGGAGGCCGGGCTTCTGATGGAGCGGGGGCTCGTCTGGGCAGCGGAGGGGAAGGCCTACGCGCTGGAGCATGGACTGACCACCGAGCGCTTCGAGAGCAAAGCGAAAATGTATTGAGGGGAGGCGAGAGGATATGGGAGAGAAACAGGCTAAAGTAAAAATAGGCGTGCTGGGAGCCGGGGCGATCAGCGGAATCTACTTCCAGAACCTGACGGAGCTGTTCCGGGAGGTGGAGGTGTGGGCGGTCTGCGACCTGTTCCGGGAGAAGGCGGCGGAGGCCGGGGAGAAGTACGGAATCCCCAGAGTGTACGATACCATGGAGGAGCTGCTCCGGGATAAGGAGATAGAGATCGTCCTGAACCTTACCCGTCCCAACGAGCACTATGCCACCACAAGGGCAGCGCTCCTTGCGGGCAAGCATGTGTACAGCGAAAAGCCCCTGGCCGCCACCTATGAGGAGGGCGCGGAGCTTGCGGCGCTGGCCGCAGAGCGCGGGCTTTTGCTGGGCGGCGCGCCGGACACCTTCCTGGGGGCGGGGATACAGACCTGCAGGCGGCTCATCGATGACGGGATGATAGGGGACGTGATCGGGGCGGAGGCGAAGATGGTGTGCCACGGACATGAGAGCTGGCATCCCGCGCCGGAATTCTACTACCAGTACGGCGGCGGGCCCATGATGGACATGGGGCCATACTACATGACGGCCCTGGTGAACCTGATTGGCCGGGTGCAGAGCATCAGCGGCATGACGGGGACGGCCTTTCCCCAGCGGATCATCACCAGCAAGCCGAAACAGGGAACGGTGGTGGACGTGGAGGTGCCCACCCACACCACAGGCCTGATGAAATTCCAGAACGGGGCCATCGCCACCGTAGTGACTACATTTGACGTATACTATGACAGGCAGGCCTTCCTGGAAATCTATGGCACCAGGGGGACCCTGCGGGTGCCCGATCCCAACGGCTTCGGCGGAAGCGTCTCGCTCCTCCGGCCAGAGGACGGGAGCTTCAGGGAGATGCCCCTCCTGTACGACTACAAGGAGAACAGCAGAGGCCTGGGGGTGGCGGACATGGCCAAAGCCCTGCGGGAAGGCCGCGCTCCCCGGGCGGACGTGCAGCAGACCCTCCATGTGCTGGAAATCCTCACCGCATTTGAAAAGAGCAGCAGGGAGGGGCGCTGCGTGGAGCTGGCCTCGCCTTACCAGAGGAGAGAGGCCATGCGGAACATGCCGGTATCGGGGATTTTGGATTGAAGCCTGGATTGCAATCCGCACGGAAACCAGCGGTGGCGCTCTGCAGCGGCTGAGCTGAACGGTACGCAAGGGGTGTCGGGAAATGGCTATATTTCCACTTTATATGCTGTGATGCGTTGAAGCTTACAACCATATATTGTGTGCTGACAGCATTTCCCGACACCCCCGCTGGTTCTTTCGTGCAATTGATTTTCGATGGCTCCTTTTGGAAAAGGATTCCAAACCTATTGATGCGGTCACAGCTGGGAGAACACCTCTCCGATAGGCGCCTGTATCAGGAGATCCGCATGGGAATCCCTGGGCGTAGGAGCCTTATTGATGACCACGAGCTTGTCGCCCCTGAAATAATCGATCAGCCCCGCTGCCGGATACACGGCCAGGGAAGTCCCCCCGATGATCAGCACCTGGGCGTCATGGATGAAGCGCATGGCGTCCGTCATGGTCCGGGAGTCCAGCCCCTCCTCATAGAGCACCACGTCCGGCTTCACGGAGCCGCCGCATTTCTCGCACTTTGGCACGTCCGCGCTGCTTAGGATATACTGCACATCATAGAACTGTCCGCACTTCTCGCAGTAGTTGCGAAGCACCGAGCCGTGGAGCTCCAGTACCGTCTTGCTCCCGGCGGCCTGGTGGAGCCCGTCGATGTTCTGGGTGATGACGGCCTTCAGCTTCCCCCGGGCCTCCAGCTCGGCCAGCTTCACATGGGCGGCATTGGGCTTGGCGTCCAAGAAGAGCATCTTGTTGCGGTAGAAGCGGAAGAATTCCTTCGGCTTTCTGCGGTAGAAGGTGTGGCTCAGGATGGTCTCCGGCGGATAGTCGTACTGCTGGTGGTACAGGCCGTCCACGCTGCGGAAGTCCGGAATCCCGCTCTCCGTGGACACTCCCGCGCCGCCGAAGAATACGATGTTGCTGTATTTGTCTACAATTTTCTTCAATTCCTCGATTTGTGCCTGATAATTTTCCATAACAAATAACTCCTTCTTTGATTATAGCTATCCGAAAGAACGGATGCCTATGTCAATTACCTGTGATAAATACAGGGTTTGGAATATCTTTCTCCATAAGCTGGTTATACTGCAGCAGCCGGTAGTTCTGGACAGGCTCTTCTTCTGCAAGAGCCTGGATTGTCCGCCGGGATATTTCGGGATACTGCTTCTGGAGCAGCAGCAGATATTTATAATAAGGAGGAAGCTCTATCCCGGCGCATTCCAGCACGGCAGCCCCCAGATAATTGGAGCTCATATCGCCATATTCCGGATAATCCTGATCATAATTTGACCAGATGATATACGGTGTGATGAATTTCTTCGCGTTCTGTTCCTCCTCCGAGAGGCCGCTGCCCTCGAACACGGCCTGATAGAAATCGTCCCCCAGAAGAGGCTGGTGGTCTCCGAACATGCAGATGATAGTGGGCTCCTCCACCTTCGCGAAATAGGCCAGGAAATCTTCAAATGCCTCATCCGTGACCTTTATCGCGTTCAGGTAGGTCTCCGCGCCGCACAGAAATTCATAGTCATCCTTCACGGTATTGCCGACCTTTTCCAGCTTGATTGGCGTGTCGATTTCGTGGTAATAGCCGCCATGGTTCTGTATGGTGACATTGAAAAGGAAAAAGGGCTTCTCCCTGTCCCGATGCTCATAACGCCAGATGATTTCGTTGAAATTGCATTCATCGGAAATATAGCTCCGGAAAATCTGGGGAGGCACCTGGAAGTGATTGACATCGATAAAAGCATCAAATCCAAAGTAGTCATATACGTTATCGCGACACCACGCGCCGGCGCCGCTGGGATGCACCGCCATGGTCTGGTAGCCCTGTTCCTTCAGAATCCGGGCCAGAGAGTACATGTCATGATTTACCTCCAGCTGATAAGGAATGGCAGTCGGTGAAAGAAAGGCCAGAGTATCCCCGGTAAGCACTTCGAATTCCGTTTGAGCGGTAAGGCCTCCCAGAATCTCCACAAAGAGATTTCCGCGGACGGTGTTTCCGGTCAGGGAATCTGTGTAGGGCATGAAAGGCTCGGAGGTTTCTATATTGCCCAGTACGCGTAGATCGGACCAGGCTTCATTCATGACGAGAATGATATTGGGGGAAGTCTGCACGGTGTCCGGAGCCTGATAGCTTTCCTCCGTCCTCTGAACGATTTCCGCCACAGCGCTGTCAGAATAGCCGGGCGGCTTGGCGATGTTCAGATCCTTGATGCTGATTCCGAAGCCTAAGAGGAATCCGTTCTGGGCGCCGTTTTCCTGCACGCTCCAATAGATTCCCTCTAATCCACGGTTGCTCAGGTAATCTGACTGCCAGAAGCCGAAATAGAAGACCATGCCGTATGCCAGAGAAACGCCGGTGACGGCACAGTGATATGGAAGGCCTTTTCCCGGAATATCGCACCAGAAACCCAGAGCAATGAAAAAACAGAAATAGAGGATGCTGTACCAAAGCTCGCTGTTTATGGAAAACTGATAAGAGCCTAATACAGTCGCCGCGGTGCCGGCTGCCAGCAGATTGCTGAAATTCAGATTGCCTCCCTGAAACTGATTGACATAATAGTTGACCAGAAAGAGAACCAGGAGGACGATGCCGCCTATGCCCAGCGCGAAGCGGACGCGCTGAAAAACCAGGAGAAGCACGGCATATAACAAAAGTATGATCAGAATGTTCGCGAACAACGCGCCGATTCTGATTTTGCTCATGTCATGAATAGGAAGCTCCATGCGCTGGAACAGTTTGCGGGGAACCAGCAGAAGATAGAGCAGCACCAAAGGGACGCATATGCGGGGCGAGCGCGGCCTTGGGCAGACGATGAGCATGCCCGTGAGCGCGCTGAGGAGCGTAAAAAGCAGGAGGCGTTTGTTGAAGCCGCTGTAGAGATAATGCCACGATATAAGGAAAAGGGTGAGCGATACGAAAAGCGACAACAGGAGCCGTACCTTCCGGCTCTGGAGTTCTCTGATATAGCTTTTTGCCTTCTGCTGAATATTTTTCATATAAATCTCCCGTGGGCACCTCTTCTGTAGAACATATGTGTCCTGCTCGGATCCTTTCAAATTTTCCACATGAAAATTATAGCATATCTGCAGGGCTTGTCAATTCGCAGCCGCATAAATATAAAGTAAATTTTAAGAAATCTACAACGTATCTTTATTGAATGGTGGATCAGGGGTGTGCTATAATAGCTACATCCGATTCACCTATAAATTCTGCATGTGCCAGGCGCTGTGGCCTGGGGATACCCGAAAGGGATAATGATATGAAACGAAGAGACGAGAAGCTGATTCCTTTTGAAAAAAGCAGAAGGACAATCCAGATAGAGAAACGGGGCTACACCCCCGGCGGCCATCCTGTCCTGGCCGGTATTTTTGGCATCATAGGGCTCCTCTGCGTCATATACTGCATAGGGGTGGGCGTAACAGGCTTCGGAACCTACTTCTTCCTGATCTGGGGAGCCATAGGGGCATGCTGCCTGGCCCTGGCCATGATCCTCCGAAGCGGCAGGGCCATGAAAGCTATCCCGGTATGGATCAAAGGCATCTTCTGCGCCCTTTTCTGCATAGGGGTGTTTCTGTTCGGCGCGGTGGAGGCGAGGATATTCTCCCAGTACAACGCCCAGGCCCCGCCGGGGGCGGACTTTCTTATCATCCTGGGCGCCCAGTGGAAGGACACAGGCCCCAGCGAGGTGCTGCGCCGCAGGCTGGACAAAGCCATAGGCTATCTGGAGCAGAATCCGGGCACCAGGGCAATCGTCACCGGCGGCCAGGGAGGGAACGAAAGCATCCCCGAGGCTGTGGGCATGCGGGAATATCTCATGCAGGCCGGTATCGAGGAGGAGCGCATCCTTGTGGAGGACAGCTCCGAGAGCACGTACCAGAACCTGGTGTTCAGCGCCCGGCTCCTGAATCCGGAGGAAGACAGTGTTGTAATTGTGACCAACAATTTCCATGTGTTCCGCGCCGTGAGCATCGCGAAGAAGCAGGGATACAGAAACGTGGAGGGCCTGGCCGCCGGCACGCCTCTGGGGTCTGAACCCAACAATCTGCTGCGGGAATTCATGGGCGTGGTGAAGGACTTCTTCGTGGGAAATCTGTAGGAGGCGTACGGAAAGCGCCCGGGATGAGATGATTTTGGAAATAAAGTTCCGAATATTGATTGGTACGCGCGCCGAAGCGCGCAGAGGGGTGTAAAATGGACATCAACGTAGGAGACGTAGTGAGATTGAAGAAGCAGCATCCATGTGGGAGCAAAGAGTGGGAGGTGCTGCGCTCCGGCGCGGACTTCAGGCTCAAATGCAGGGGCTGCGGCCACCAGATTATGATCGCCCGCAGGCTTTTGGAGAAGAATGTGAAAGAGATTCTGTAAAAACCCTTGAAATCTCAGGAAATATATGTTATCATTCACATTTGTGATGAATCAATTCCTTGCTCGCATCCGGTGCGGGCCAGAGACCAGAAGGAGGTAAGTAACAGGCATGAACAAGTATGAATTAGCTGTAGTTGTGTCCGCTAAGGTTGAAGATGAAGAGAGAGCGGCTGTCATTGACAGGTGCAAGGCTCTGATCGAGAGATTCGGCGGCGTCATCACAGAGGTGGACGACTGGGGCAAGAAGAGACTTGCTTACGAGATCCAGAAAATGAAAGAAGGCTTCTACTATTTCATCCGCTTTGACGCTGAGAGCACAGCTCCCATCGAAATCGAGAGCCGTGTCCGCATCATGGACAACGTCATCAGATACCTGATCGTGAGACAGGACTGAGCGCAATTAGAAAGCGAGAGATGATATGAACAAAGTGATTCTGATGGGACGTTTGACCAGAGACCCCGAGGTAAGATATTCGCAGGGGGCCAGCCAGACATCCGTGGCGCGTTTTTCCGTGGCAGTGGACAGAAGATTCAAGCGCGAGGGCGAGCCCGACGCGGATTTCTTCAACTGCACGGCCTTCGGAAAGCAGGCGGAGTTCATAGAGAGGTATCTGCACAAGGGCACCAAGGTCGTCCTCTGCGGCAGAATCCAGAACGACAATTATACCAACAAGGAAGGACAGATGGTCTACAGTGTCCGTGTCATGGTGGATGAGATCGAGTTCGCGGAGAGCAAGAACGCGTCTGGCGCAAATGCAGGCGGTGGGTACAATAACGCCGGCGGTTACGGCAATGGCGGCGGCTACGCGGGGGGAGGCAACAGCGCTCCCGCGCCCTCCGGTGCAGGAGATGGCTTCATGAATATCCCCGATGGCATCGACGAGGAGCTGCCCTTCAACTAAATGTGAGAGATTAAGATAGGAGGCATTGAGATGGCTTTTAATAAGACTGAGAAACCCGACGGCCCGGTGAGGAAAAAGGGCGGTGTCCGCAGGAAGAGAAAGGTATGCGTGTTCTGCGGCAAGGACAATGTGATTGACTACAAGGATACCAACAAGCTGAAGAGATACGTTTCCGAGAGGGGCAAGATTCTTCCCCGCCGCATCACCGGAAACTGCGCGAAGCATCAGAGAGCGCTGACAGTTGCAATCAAGAGAGCGCGTCATGTGGCGCTTATGCCTTACGTTCAGGATTGACGAAAGTGCTGTAAAGGAAGGCTGACCGTCCGCAGGGGCGGTTGGCCTTTTTAACGATATTGCGGGTTTTTAATTCTGTTATCTAAATGATATTTATCTAATTCAACAAAACATATCCATATTAGACAAATTATATTGTGGCATCGTGTTGAAGAGTATGGTATAATAGTTCGGTAGGCAGGAGTTTATCGCGGTCTGCCGCAATAGGAAAGAAACAGCAGGGAGCGGCGACAGGGCCCTGCGAGGTATCCATATGAAAAAAAGAATGAAATTAAAGGGCCGCATCAAGTCCTATATCCAGTTCAGCATCTATCTGGGCGTGCTTTTGTGCATCATGGATGTGGCCATGTTTACGATTGATATCCGTGCGGGCATCCTCCTGACAGGATATCTGGTATGCTACTTTGCCATTACGCTGTCTTTATATTTCCGCAATAAGCCTCTCATCATGAATGAACTGATAAGCTTTGCTACGGAGTACGGGCAGATTCAGAAGAAGCTCCTGCGGGATCTGGATCTCCCCTATGCGCTGCTGGACGATGGCGGCAAGGTGATCTGGACCAACATCGCCTTTGAGACGGTGGTCCATCAGCCCAAGGGCTACAAGAAATCCATCACCTCCCTGTTCCCTACCCTTACCAGAGACCGCCTGCCCGGCGCGGACGAGGTGGACGAGGCCCAGTATGAGCTGGAGTACGAGGGAAACGAATATGTGGTGAAGCTGAGGAAGATTCCCCTCAAGGACATGGCTGAGCACAGCGACATGATAGATGCCGAGGGGTACGACGGATTCCTGATAGCGGTCTATCTCTACGATGAGACCGCGCTGCACATCGCCCTGCAGGAGGTGGACGACCAGAGTCTCGCGGTGGGCATGATTTATCTGGACAATTACGACGAGGCGCTGGACGGCGTGGAAGAGGTGCGCCGCTCCCTCCTGACAGCGCTGATCGAGAGAAAGGTGAACAAATACATCGCCTCCTTCGACGGCATCTGCAAGAAGCTGGAGAAGGACAAGTACCTGGTCATCATGCGCAAGCGCGCGGTGGCCCAGCTCCAGGAATCCCGCTTCGACCTGCTGGAGGAGGTCAAGACGGTCAACATCGGCAATGAGATGGCGGTGACCATCAGCATCGGCGTGGGCCTGGACGGCCTGAGCTATGCGCAGAACTACGAGTTCTCCCGCAATGCCATCGACCTGGCTCTGGGGCGGGGCGGCGACCAGGCCGTCATCAAGACGCCGGAGAGCATCACCTACTACGGCGGGAAGAGCCAGCAGGTGGAGAAGAACACCCGTGTGAAGGCCCGCGTAAAGGCCCATGCCCTGAGGGAGATCATCACGGGCAAGGATCAGGTGCTGGTGATGGGCCACAGGATGCCGGACGCGGACAGCTTCG
>CAOOJO010000087.1 GCA_948496895.1 uncultured Acetatifactor sp.
CATTCCGATAAAAAGCAAAGGAGTTAGGTGATTCTCGTGGATATTGCGTCTTTAATTGGTATTGTATTATGTTTTGCGATGATGCTGTACGGTATCATAGACGGGGCCGGCCTCAACAACCTGGTGAAGGAATACTGGAACTTCCCATCGGCCGTCATTACCTTCGGCGGTGCCTTTGCCGCTACGCTGACATCCTTCAGCCTGGCGGATTACATAAGCGGCCTGAAGAGTTTCGCGCTGGTCTTCAAGGCACCGGCCATAAATACTGCAGAGATGATCCGCAAGATCATCGACCTGTCCAATGTGGCGCGTAAGGAAGGCCTGCTGTCCCTGGAGGAGGCCGCGGCGGACATGGACGATGCTTTCCTGAAGAAGGGCATTCTGCTCATGGTGGACGGCACGGATCCCGAGCTGGTTCGGGCCATCATGGAGACGGAGCTGGTCAGCATCGAGGGAAGACATAAGAACTGCATCAGCTTCTGGGATACATTGGGGGCCATGGGTCCTGCCTGGGGTATGATCGGTACGCTGATTGGTCTGGTAGATATGTTGTACCATATGGACAATGTAGCTACACTGGGCCCTGCCATGGCTGTGGCGTTGATTACCACGTTCTACGGCTCGGTGCTCGCCAATGCCATCTGTACCCCGGTATCCAACAAGCTGAAGGCTGACAATGCGGTAGAGATGATGTTGAAAGAGGTCATGATCGAGGGACTGCTGTCCATCCAGGCCGGCGAGAACCCGAGAGTCATCGAAGAGAAGCTGAAGTCCTTCCTGGCTCCTCAGGAGAGGGAGGCTGTATCCGGCTCAGACGCAGGGGGTGAGGAGTAATGGCAAAGCGCAAAGAGGATACGCCCCCCGCCGGATCCCCGGCGTGGATGGCGACATTCAGTGACCTGATGAACCTCCTTCTCTGCTTTTTTGTCATGCTTTTCGCTATGTCCAGCATCGAGGAGTCCAAGCTCCAGGAATTCGTGGCTGCCATGAACAATACCTTCAGCGTGTTCGAGGGCGGTGCCAGCGCCATTGGGGACGGCTTCCTGATCAGCAACGGCGTCAGCCAGCTTAATGAGCTTGACCAGTATATCAACAGCACTGGCAAGACAGCCGACAGCGAGACGGACGGAGACGATTTCCAGGAATTCGAGATGTCCCCGGAGGCCATGGAGGAGATTCTCCAGGACAAGATGCTGGAGGAGAACGAGGAGCGGGTGGAGCAGATTGAGGAAGCTTTGAACGAGAGCGATATCGCCGACGAGGTGGAGGTCAGCTTTACCGCCCAGTACGTGAAGCTGACCATGAACGGTGGACTGTTGTTCGATTCCGGGAGCGCTCAGCTCAAGGACGACGCGAAGCTGATTATAGATAAGGTAGGCCTGATATTGGAGCGATACGGCGACGCGGGCACCATAGAGATTGAAGGGCATACGGACAATGTGCCCATGAAGAGCGCCCAGTACCCCAGCAACGAGGAATTGAGCAGCGCCAGGGCCCTGTCGGTGTTCTATTATCTGATGGACTCCACGACCCTGAATCCGCTGAACCTGAAGCATGCCGGGATGGGAGAGAGGGTGCCCATCGCCGACAATTCCACGCCGGAGGGCAGGGGCAGGAACAGAAGAGTCGAGATATTGATCTACAATCCATCCCAGGGTTGATTCATAGCCAAAAATGATGGCAGAAGGAAGGGTTTTCGCGATATGAAGAAGAATTTGCTTAGTGTGCTGATACTGGTGCTGATGATTGTGAACATTGCCATGTCAGCGGTCATGATGATAAGCGTCACCAGCACGAACCAAAAGACGGCGGCTCTGATGGACAGCATCGGGACGGCGATGAACCTGGAATGGAACAGTCCAGGCAGCTCTTCGGACGTGTCTCTGTCGGATTCCGAGACCTATAATGTAGGAACCATGACGGTTCATCTGGCCTCTTCCCAGGTGGTGGGGGAGGACGGTACCGTCAGCGCCAGCGACAAGCAGATGTACATTGTATTTGACATCGCTCTCCTGCTGAACAAGACCCATGAGGATTATGAGTCCTATGGCGGAGACAGCATGAGCCAGTATGACAGCATGATTAAGGATGCCATCGAGAATGTAGTGACCAACTACACGGAGGAAGAGTGTCGGGTGGACTTCAGCGGTGCCATCCGGGATGAAATCCTTGTTGCAATCCAGGATCTGTTCCATTCGAAGATTGTGTACGGCATCACGCTGAGCAATGTGAAATATGGCGGCGGCTGATGGAGGGGACAGACTTGTTCGGTATGACAGATAAAAAGTTGTGACAGGAGGTGAACCTGTGTGGCCGATATTCTTTCCCAGGCGGAGATAGATGCCCTTCTTTCAGCGATGTCTTCCGGTGAGCTCGATACGGAGCAGATGCAGGAGAAGGATGAAAAAAAGGTCAAGAATTATGACTTCAGCAGCCCTACGAAGTTCTCCAAGGAGCATTTAAGGACGCTGGAAATCATATATGAGCATTACGCAAGGCTGCTTTCGACGAACCTCCCTGTGTACCTGCGCAAGAACGTGCAGGTGTCGGTGGTGGGTTCCGAGGCCATTAAATTCAATGAGTTCACCAATTCCCTATCCAGTCCGATCATCATGGGGGTAGTCAACTTCGCTCCCCTGAACGGGTCGATCATCATGGAATTGGGCACCAATCTCGGCTACGCCATGCTGGATCGTATGCTGGGAGGGAACGGACAGCCTCTGGAGAAGAGCAGAGACTTTTCCGAGATAGAGCAGATTATCATAGAGAAGATATTGGTGATGTTCGTCCAGCTCCTGCGGGAGCCCTGGAAGAACGTGATTGATATATCCCCTGTGCTGAGCCGGCTGGAGACCAATCCCCAGTTCGCGCAGGTGATCGCCCCCAGCGAGATGGTCGCCATCGTGACGTTGAGCATCAAGATCGGGGACGTGGAGGGCATGATGACCATCTGTCTTCCTTTCCTTACCCTTGAGGATGTCATGGATAAGCTGAATACCAAGTACTGGTACTCCACCATGCAGGAGATGCATGACGAGAATTATGAGATGTACATCGAATCCATGATTCGGAAGGTGGACGTGCCCGTGAAGGCTGTATTGGGCACCAGTACCATAACCGTAAGCGATTTCATGAATCTGCAGGTGGGAGATTGCATCAAGCTGAATTCCCTGATGGATCAGGACATGGATGTCTATGTAGGCAATATCAAGAAATTTACCGCATTGCCCGGCACGGAGAGGGACTCTTATGCTGTCAGGATTACATCGGTTATTAGAGAGGAGGAGTAAACAATGGATGGTGCATTGTCTCAAGACGAGATAAACGCATTACTTTCCGGCATGGATTCGATCGAAGACGATGAAGCCGAGGCTGTTGGAAAAGGCGGCAACGGGGGTGCGGGAGGAGCAGTCCAGAGCATGGAAGAAGCCATGGAGCTGCTTTCGGATGTAGAGAAGGATGCTGTGGGCGAGGTCGCCAATATCAGCATGGGTTCTTCGGCGACTACATTGTATTCCCTTGTGAACAGGAAAGTCAATATCACCACACCGGAAGTGGGATTTGCCACATGGGATAATCTGCTGGATCAGTATGAAAGGCCTTGTGTCTTCATTCAGATTAAATATACGGTGGGCCTGGACGGCACGAATATCCTGATACTGAAAGAGCATGACGTGAAGGTCATCACTGACCTGATGATGGGCGGAGACGGCACGAATACGGATGGGGAGCTGGGTGAGCTGCACTTAAGCGCCATATCCGAGGCCATGAACCAGATGATGGGAGCATCGGCCACCTCTCTCTCCACCATGATGAAGACGAAAATCGATATCAGCCCGCCAGAGGCCGAGCTGCTGGACTTAGCCCAGATACACAATGGGGAGGATGTCTCACCCTTCCTGGGCGGCGTGTTCGTGAAGATATCCTTCCGGATGCAGATAGACGATTTGGTGGACAGTTCCATCATGCAGTTGTATCCTATAGATTTCGCCCGTAAGGTAGTGGATACCTTCATGAATTCCCAGGCAGCCTCAGCCGGGGAGAAGCAGGAGGAAGCGCCTGCCGCGGCACCGCCCCAGGCGGCCGCCAGCCAGCAGTCGTCCATGAACCAGCCGGGAGCGGCTCCGCAGATGGACATGAACGCAGGCTACGGAGCGGCTGGCATGGGAAATCCCCAGATGGATCCCAACGCCATGATGAACATGGGCGGGATGCAGATGGGAATGAATCCGCAGATGATGAACATGGGCGGAATGCAGATGGGAGCCATGGGAATGAACCCTCAGATGATGAACATGGGCGGAATGCAGATGGGGGCCATGGGAATGAATCCGCAGATGATGAATATGGGCATGTCTGGAGGCCCGGCAATGAACCAGCAGGCCGCCATGCAGAACATCAATGTTCAGCCTGCGCAGTTCCAGAGCTTTTCCAATGCCGGAAGCGCCATAGCAGGACAGGAGAACATCGGCCTTATCATGGATGTCCCTCTGAACGTTACCGTAGAGCTTGGCCGCACGACCAAGTCGATTTCCGAGATTCTCGACTTTGCGCCCGGTTCCATCATCGAGCTGGATCGCATCGCCGGGGAACCGATAGACGTGCTGGTGAACGGAAAGCTTGTCGCAAAGGGAGAAGTGGTTGTAATTGAAGAATGCTTCAGTGTAAGAATAACTGAGATTATCAAGTAGGAGGATGGTTTAATGGCAAAGAATATTTTGATTTGCGACGACGCGGCGTTCATGAGGATGATGATCAAGAATGTCCTGGCCAAGGGCGGCTACAATGTGGCCGGAGAAGCCGAGAACGGTGCGAAGGCAGTGGAGAAGTACAAGGAGCTGTCTCCGGATCTGGTGCTGATGGACATCACCATGCCTGAGATGGACGGCATCCAGGCCCTGAAGGAAATCAAGAAGATCGACGGCAACGCGAAGGTCATCATGTGCTCTGCCATGGGACAGCAGGCCATGGTGGTGGAATCCATCCAGGCAGGGGCCAGGGACTTTATCGTGAAGCCCTTCCAGGAGGATCGTGTCCTGGAGGCTGTGAAGAAGGTCATCGGCTGATGGTGCTGTTGACCGGAAGCTCCAGCAGTTACGCCCAGTTCATTACGGTGCTGCTGCTGTTCGTGGCAGTGCTGGGAATCACGGCCGCCGTTACGAAATGGATGGCGAACTACCAGAAGCAGCAGAGCGCCAATGAAAATATAGAGGTCATAGAGACCACTCGTATTGCGAACAATAAATATATCCAGATCATACGGGCAGGCGGAAGGTACATGGTCATTGCCGTGTGTAAGGATACGGTTACCATGTTGGGCGAGATTCCTGAGGGTGAGCTGAAGGAGACGAAGCCTGCTCAGGGCTTCAATTTCAAAGAGATTCTCGATAAGGCGGCGAACAAAAAAAGCGCCGTCCGGGAAGAGCCAAAGGATAATCAGTTGCATGATGAAAAATAAGCTTAGAACCAAGCGAATAGTAACCGCAATATGCCTACTGGTCACGGTGGGCATATTGTGTATTGTAAGCTCGATGACAGTATTTGCCAGCGGCGCGGAGACGGATCCATCCAATGTGCTCTCCATCACCATGAGCGATGGCAGCAATGGGGAGATAAACGGCTCGCTGCGTATCCTGTTGACGCTGACACTGATTTCCATTGCGCCCATCCTTATCATAATGATGACCTCCTTTACGCGGATCATCATTGTGCTGCATTTCACCCGGGCGGCACTGAACACCCAGACGGCTCCGCCGAACCAGATTCTGGTGGGGCTGGCCCTGATCCTTACCTTCTTCATCATGGAGCCTACGGTGCAGGAGATCAATGAACAGGCCTATCAGCCCTATGAGGCCGGGGAGATCGAGCTGGACGAGGCATTGGAGCGGGGGGTGGCCCCGCTGCGGGAATTCATGTATCCCCAGACCCAGGTGAAGGATGTGGACTTGTTCATGGATATCTCCGGGCAGGAATGGGACGGGGTGAGCCTTGACAGCATTCCGCTGTCCGTGCTCCTGCCCAGCTTTATGCTGAGCGAGCTGCGTATGGCGTTCTGGATAGGCTTCGTCATCTATATCCCCTTCATCGTCATCGACATGGTGGTGGCTTCCACGCTGATGAGTATGGGCATGATGATGCTGCCGCCCACTACGATTTCCATGCCCTTCAAGATTCTGCTCTTCGTCCTGGCGGACGGATGGAATCTTGTGATAAAGAACCTGGTGGGATCGTTCTACCATTGAGCTTAAAAAGGAAGGAGGGATGCTCAGATGACGGTTGACGCGGTAATGGACATCACAAAGCAGGCGCTGTTTTTGATCATAAAGGTATCGCTGCCGGTGCTGCTGGTGTCGCTGTGCGTAGGCCTTGCTGTCAGCATCTTCCAGACAGTGACCTCTATCCAGGAGCAGACGTTGACATTCGTGCCGAAGATTATCTGCGTGTTTCTTTCCCTGATTCTGTTCGGGAACTGGATGATGACGGCTTTGGTGGAATTCATGACGGAGCTTTGGACGAATTTCGGCTTATACGCAGGCAGTTAGAGGGCGTAATGGATGATAAATTATTCCTTTTCCATTTATGATCTGGAATATTTCCTGCTGATCCTGGTCAGGGTGTCATGCTTTGTATTTGTGGCTCCCTTCTTCAGCATGAGGAACACGCCTGCCCGGGTGCGGGTAGCCATGAGCTTTTTTACCTCGTTGCTCTTGTATCAGGCCCTGACCCCCAGGCCGGCGGTGACCTATTCGTCGCTTGCGGGATATACAGTCATCGTGCTGAAGGAAGCGCTGGTGGGGCTGCTGATAGGCTTTGCGGCCAATATCTGTACCTCCATCGTGAACTTCGCTGGCTCCATCGCGGATATGGAGACAGGCCTTTCCATGGTGACGCTGATGGATCCCACTTCCAGGGAGAGCACCAGCATTACGGGCGTCCTGTACCAGTATGTGCTGATGTTCATGATGATCGCCACGGGGATGTACCGGTACCTGTTTGGCGCTTTGGCGGATACATTTATACTGATTCCCGTGAATGGCGCGGTGTTCCGCACGGATTCCCTGGTGGATTCCATGCTGGAGTTCCTTTCGGACTATGTCCTCATCGGCTTCCGCATCGTGCTTCCGATTTTCTGCTCCATACTGCTGCTGAACGCGGTCCTGGGCGTGCTGGCCAAGGTGGCGCCCCAGATGAACATGTTCGCGGTAGGTATCCAGCTAAAGGTTCTGGTGGGGCTGTCGGTGCTCTTCCTGACGGCAGGCATGCTGCCGGGGATAGGGGATTTCGTGTTCGATGAGATGAGGAAGATGATCCAGTCCTTTGTGGGAGGCATGACATGATTCGCTATAATCTGCAGTTCTTTGCGAAGGAGGGCATGGGCGGCGAGAAGACAGAACCCGCTACCCAGAAGAAATTAAGCGATGCCCGCAAGAAGGGGCAGGTGGCCAAGAGCCGGGAGCTTACCAATGGCCTGGAGCTTCTGGCGCTGTTTCTGATATTGAAGTTCTGGGTAGGACATATGGGCATCCAGTTCCTGGATATCTTCAACAATGTCTACAGCAGGATTCCGGACATGACAATGTACTGGCAGAACACCATGCCGGAGCGGGAGGCCAGCATCCTGTTCAGCCAGCTGCTGCTGGGCGTATTGATGATCATAGCGCCCATCCTGCTGATAGGCTACCTGATCGCGTTCATCACGGACGTGGCCCAGGTGAAATGGCGGCCCAGCTTAGAACCCATGAAGCCCAAGTTCAACAAGCTGAACCCGATTAGCGGCTTCAAGAAGATTTTTTCCGTGAACGCTTTGGTGGAGCTGGTGAAGTCCATCGCGAAGATTGCCCTGATTGGGTATGTCTGCTACAGCTACCTGAAGGATAAATGGCCCATCCTGTTCAATCTCTATGACGTGACCCTGATGCAGGCTCTGGGGCTGGTGGCGGATATCGTGACGGATCTGGGGATACGGGTGGCTGTCTTCTACATGGTGCTGGCCTTCGCGGATTTTGCCTACCAGAAGTTTAAGTTCGCCAACGACATGAAGATGACCAAGCAGGAGGTCAAGGAAGAGTTCAAGCAGCAGGAAGGCGATCCTCAGGTCAAGGGCAAGATCAGGCAGAAGATGCGGGAGACCTCCATGAAGCGCATGATGCAGTCCCTGCCCCAGGCGGACGTAGTCATCACCAACCCCACCCATTACGCGGTGGCCATCAAGTACGATCCACAGGTGGCGGACGCGCCTCTGGTGATAGCCAAGGGCGAGGACTATCTGGCGGCCCGGATTAAGGAGGTCGCCAAGGAGAACCATATCGAAATCGTGGAGAACAAGCCCCTGGCCCGGATGCTTTACGCCAATGTGGACATCGGGCAGGCGGTGCCGCCGGAGCTGTACCAGGCGGTGGCAGAGGTTCTGGCCTTTGTATATCAATTGCAAGGAAAAATCTAGAAAGAGATAGATTAGTGGAAACAGGGAAGGAGAGGACAGCATGAGCAAGAAAATGGCGAGAACAGACGTAATGATAGCCATCTACGTGCTGGTAGCGTTCATGATGTTCATCGTGCCGCTTCCGGCAGGGATACTGGATGTCTTCATGGCGTTCAACATCGCGGTGGCATTTACGATTCTGTTCGCCTGCATGTTCATCAAGGAAGTGCTGGATATGTCGTACTTCCCTACGATTCTTTTGTTCACCACCATTTTCCGGATAGCCATGAACGTGTCCTCCACCAGGCTGATTCTGAGGACGGGCACCTCCGGAAATGTGGTAAGGACCTTTGGAGAGTTCGTGGGCGGCGGCGATTTGATCATCGGCGCGATTGTCTTCATCATCCTGATCATGATTCAGTTCCTGGTGATCAACAAGGGTTCCGAGCGCGTGGCCGAGGTCACTGCCAGATTCACCCTGGACGCCATGCCCGGTAAGCAGATGGCC
>CAOOJO010000088.1 GCA_948496895.1 uncultured Acetatifactor sp.
ATTCCATGGGAGAGGGGGGCTACTCGGAAGAAAGAGGCGAGAGCCAGGGGTGCTGTGGCCTGTCGGCGGTGGAGGATGCCAGACGGGTGGCCCAGGTCCTGGAAATCCCCCATTATGTGATGAATTTCAAACAGGAATTCAAATGTCATGTGATAGATTATTTCGTAGAGGAATATCTGCAGGGACGCACACCGAACCCCTGCATCGCCTGTAACCGCTATGTGAAATGGGAGGCGTTGCTGCACAGGAGCCTTGCCATCGGGGCGGATTACATAGCTACCGGACATTACGCCAGGATCGCCAGGCTGCCTGACGGCCGATTTGCCATCCGCCAGGGCGTAAGCCATAAAAAGGATCAGACCTACGCCCTCTATAATCTGACCCAGGAACAGCTCGCCCACACCCTGATGCCCGTAGGCGAATATGAAAAGGAAGAAATCCGCGCCATAGCGGAACGCCTCGGGCTGCCCGTGGCCCATAAGCCGGACAGCCAGGAAATCTGCTTCGTGCCGGATGACGACTACGCGGGCTTCATCGACAGGCAGGTTCCGGGGCGGATTCCCGGGGAGGGCAGTTTCGTGGACGGGGACGGCCGGGTGCTGGGCCGCCACAAGGGCATCACCCATTACACCATAGGCCAGCGCAGGGGCCTGGAGCTGCCCATGGGAGAAAGGGTCTACGTGACCCGGATTCGCCCGGATACCAATGAGGTGGTCATCGGAAGCAACGAGGAGCTTTTTACCCGGGAAGTGATCTGCGACAGGGTGAACTTCATGGCCATTGAGGATTTAAAAGCGCCCTTGCGGGTGCTGGGGAAAATCCGCTACAACCATAAGGGCGAGTACTGCCGGATAGAAAAGCTGCCGGACGGGCGCGTCCGCGCCCTCTTTGAATGCCCGGTACGGGCGGCGACGCCGGGGCAGTCCATCTGCTTCTATGACGGGGAATATGTGTGCGGAGGCGGCGTCATCACCGGAGAGCATTCCCCATAGGCGCGGGAACCAGGAAGCTGCCGGGCGCAGGGGATAAGCTTAGCAGGACAGACGGCTTCCGGCGGGGAAAGCATATGATTAGGAAGACAGGCAAATTTCGCCTGCCTAAGCATATGATAGGAAGACAGATTCTTGCGGAGAAGCAGAAAGATATGGATTTTATGAATCAGACATCTATGAAGAGGAGCCGCTTCGGCTCCGTGACCGGGACAATCGTGGAGCTGGTGCCCACCAGGATGGGGAACCGTCGCGCCGATGGCTGCGTGCTGTTCGTCACCGTGGAGGACATGGACGGGAATACCGTGAATTTCGTGGTGACGCCCTCCACCTATGTGGTAGATTTCGAGACGCTTTCTGTGGGGATGATGTGCACCTTCTGGTACTCCATGGACGCGCCCATGCCACTGATCTATCCGCCCCAGTACAGCGCCGTGGCGGCAGCGAGACAGAAGAACGGGCAGATGGTGGATGTAGGGTATTACGACACTTCGCTGGTGAACGACAGCCAGACCCTGCAGTTGAACCTGGACGGGAGCGTGGAGGTGCGGACTACGAACAACCAGTACTTCCAGGGTAGCCCGTCGAACCATAACCTGGTGGTGACCTACGACAATTCCACCAGGAGCATCCCGGCCCAGACCACGCCCTTGAAGATAGTGGTGCTTTGTGATTTTTGCGGAAATAAGGCAGTCCCTTAAGGATACGCGAACTGCCCGGCCAGAGAGGAAGAGACGATGTATTTCAGATGTAAGAATTGTGGCGGCAATGTGGTATACAGTCCGGAGAGACATGGCATGTACTGTCCCTACTGCGAGAGCGAGGGCAGCGAGGAGCGGGCGGAGGGGCAGACCGGGGCGCTGACCCTCTGCCCCAACTGCGGCGGCGAGGTGGAGGTGCGGGAGCACACCTCGGCCACCCAGTGCCCCTACTGCGACAGCTACCTGATATTCAACGAGCGGGTGGAGGGTCGGTTCTCTCCCCGGATGCTGATTCCCTTCCAGATGGGCAAGGAGAGCTGCAAGAGCTCCCTGCGCGAGAAGTTCAGGAAATGCCGCTTCTCCCCCACGGACTTCCTCTCCGAGGCGCGGCTGAACGGCATGCAGGGCTACTACGTGCCCTACTGGTTTTATGATTACAAAACCGTCTGCAACTACCAGGGCGAGGGCACCAAGGTCAGGGTCTGGAGAAGCGGGGACAAGGAGTACACGGAGACCAGCGTCTTCGCCATAGAGCGCGGCATGGATATGGATTTTGAGAAAATCCCCGTGGACGCCTCGGAACAGATGCCGGACGATGTGATGGATCTGCTGGCGCCATTCCAGTATGGCCAGCTGGTGGACTTTAAGCCGGAATATCTGTCCGGCTTTTATGGGGAGAAATACAATATGCCAGCTGGCGAAGTGGAGTACCGGGCCATGGCGCTGATGAAGGAGGACGCGGCCAGGCTCCTGCGGGAGAGCTACGCCGGATACAATACGGTGCGCACCGTGCGGGAGGATATCTCTGTCCGGGACAGCAGGGCGAGCTATGGATTGCTGCCGGTGTGGAAATACATCTACCGGTACAAGGAGCAGGACTATGCCTTTTACGTCAACGGACAGACCGGGAAGATCGTGGGGACAGCGCCCTTCTCCAGGGCAAAATTCCTGGCGTACACCGGCACGCTGTGGGGCTGCCTGACGGTGGCGCTGGCGCTTTTGGAGATTCTGTTGGGGCTGCTTTGAAAAGGACGGGCGTGCATTCAGGCAAGCGGAAGAGGTAAGGGAATGGAAGAAGAGTTCAAGAAGGAAGCGAGAAGACAATATCTGCATTATTTTCGTTTCTGGTTCCTGGGGATAGGGATTCTGGCGGTGGCCTGTGTGGTGATGCTGGTGCTCGACCGGACGCGGCAGGTGCCCAGAACCAACCAGGAAGCGCCGAAGGAGCGGGTATATGACTACGCGGATGTCCTCACCGATTCGGAGGAAGCGGATCTGCGGGAATACATAGCGAAGATGGAGGGAAAACTGCATATTGACATCGTGCTGGTGACCTTCAGCCAGTCCGTGGAGGGCGCGGATGCCGGACAGGTAACCTTGGGCCCGTCCCCGGGAGGCGGGGAAGTCAGGGAGCAGTATGACCTGCGGTCTGCCGACTGGGAGCAGAATATGCAGGATCTGGCGGACGATTTCTGGGATCGGAACAGGTTCGGTTACAACGAGGGCTTCGAGGGGGACGGCGTCCTCCTGCTGCACAACTGGTATGAGGGCCAGAACGGCGAGCACCTGTCCACCAGCGGCAGGGTAGAGGAGAGGTTCAGCCTCTATGACATCGACGAGGTGCTCTACGCGGTGGACGAGTATTATGACACGGATCCATACCGGGCTTACAGGGCCTATGTGGAAGAGGTGTGCCGGCGGATGGACGATTCCCTCTCCCTGCCCTTTTCCTGGGGGCTGGTGGTGGTCCTGCCCATCATTGTGGCCGCCTTTTATGCCATCAGCGGCGCTTCCCAGAAGAAGGCGGAGAACACCGTGGCCGTGAATGCCTATGTGGCGGGCGGCAGGCCGGAGATTCGGAATAAGGAGGACTCCCTGATCCGCAGGAACGTGGTCACAAGGAAGATAGAGACGGACTCCGGCGGCGGAAGCGGGGGTGGGCACAGCGGAGGCGGGGGCCATCACACCAGCAGCGGCGGAGCCAGCCATGGCGGCGGGAGCCACAGGCACTAGAGGTTTCAGATTTGGCCCCGGGCCGGACTGGACAGAGGAAAAGCCTGGGGCTTTGGACAGAGAGAAAAGAGGCGGAGCAAGGATGAAGGCAAATTACCATACGCATACATGGCGGTGCATGCATGCTTCGGGGACGGAGAGGGAATATGTGGAGAGCGCCATCCGGGGCGGACTTAAGATTCTGGGTTTTTCAGACCACACGCCCTATCCCTATCCGAAGGGACTCAACTCCGGCATGCGGATGCAGGTGGATCAGTTGGAGGGCTACGTGGACACGGTCCTGGCCCTGAAGGAGGAATACCGCGAGGATATCGAGATTCATCTGGGTCTGGAGGTAGAGTATTACACGGGACAATACATCGAGTATTTCCACAGGCTGCAGCGTCTGGTGGCGGACTATCCGGTGGAGTATTTCCTGCTGGGCCAGCACTATATAGACTGCGAATTCGGCGGAAGCTGGAGCGGCAGGCCCACCGACGACCCGAATGTGCTGCGGCGCTACTGCGCGCAGACGGTTGAGGCCATGGAGACAGGGTATTTCACCTATGTGGCCCATCCGGACCTGATCCGCTTCACCGGGGACGAAAGCATCTATGAGGAGCAGATGCGCATGCTCTGCCGGAAAGCGAAACACTTGCGCCTGCCCCTGGAGATCAACGGCCTGGGGGTCCATGAGGGCAGGCATTATCCGGATCAGCGGTTCTGGCGGATTGCCGGGGAGGAAGGCTGCGAAGCGGTGCTGGGGATAGACGCCCATGACCCGGAATCCCTGAACCGCCCGCAGGTGGTCCAGGCGGCGGAGGAGATGGCGGGACGCAACGGGCTTTCGCTGAAGGAGACGGTGGAGTTCAGGCGCCCGGTGTGAAATGTTGAGGGGAAGACGGCGCTGATTGGGCAGGAGAGGACAGTAAACTGAAAATGGCGCAGCCGGTATACCGGATGCGAAAAGAGGCGGACGAGAAACATGATATTTCCTGTCCGTTCTTTTTATGGTCAAAATAAGTGACTTTCTTGGGCTTTTTACGAAAAGACATATTCAGTCTGCACAAAAAGATATAGCTACTTACGGTTTTCGTAGTTGAAAATTGATAGACTTCTTTGCTATGCTGGATACAGAAAAAAGAGCAAGGAGGGCATTCATGAAAACAATGAACCAAAAACCAAAATCCCGCAGTCTGCTGAAGCGGATATGGAGGCACAGGGTATTGTACCTGATGATCCTGCCCCCCATCATAACAGTCTTTATCTTCCATTACATTCCCATCTATGGAGTGCAGATAGCTTTCAAGGATTTCAGTACCAAGCTGGGAATCTGGGGCAGCAAATGGGCAGGGCTGAAGCATTTCAAGACCTTCATCAGCCATCCTTTCTTTCCCAGGATTATGTGGAACACCTTTTGGCTGAATGTGGTCTCGCTGCTTTTCTGGCCGTCTTCGATTATATTTGCTATTCTGCTGAATGAGATGCGGAGCATGAAGCTGAAAAAAGTCTGCCAGATGCTTACTTATGCACCTTACTTTGTCTCCACGGTAGTGGTGTGCTCCATGTGCAGGATTTTCCTGGGGCGCGATGGACTGTTCCACATGATATGCAACGTATTCGGAAAGGATTTCGTCAACCTCATGGGTTATGCAAGCGCGTTCCCCTGGATTAATGCCGTCGTGGATTTGTGGCGAGGGCTGGGCTGGGGGACGATCATTTATCTGTCGGCGCTGGCGGGCGTGTCCGCGGAGCTGGTAGAAGCGGCAAAGATTGACGGAGCCACCAGGCTGCAGGTGATATGGCATGTAGACCTTCCCCATTTGAAGCCTACGATCATCACGCTCCTGATTCTCCGCATGGGCTCGATGCTCTCCGTGGGATTTGAGCAGATATTCCTGCTGCAGACGCCCCTGAACCTGGACGCGTCCACGGTGATTTCCACCTATGTGTATGAGACCGGACTGGTGAACCAGCAGTACAGTTATTCGGCTGCCATCGGGCTGTTCAACAACCTGATCAATGTCGTGCTGATACTGGCGGCGAACACGATTTCAAAGAAAGTAAGCGAAACATCATTATGGTAAGGAGGACAGGATGAAGAGGCATTCCAAGCTAAACAGAGTGACATTGTATGATGTCATTGTCGCATTGATTGTTGTAGTGATTACGATTGTTGTAGTATATCCCCTGTATTATACGGTCATCGCCTCCTTCTCTGACGCAGCGGAGGTGTACGCAGGAAATACTTTTTTCTGGATCAAGGGCTTCACGATAGATGCCTACAAGAACATCTTAAAGGAGTCCGAGATATGGATAGGCTATCGGAACACGATTGTCTATACAGTTGCAGGCACTTTGTATAACCTGTTCCTGACGATTCCGGCGGCATATGTGCTGACCAAAAAGGACATGCCTTTCCGCGGCGTGATTTCATGGTACTTTTTCATCACCATGTATGTAAGCGGCGGAATGATTCCCACCTATTTCCTTGTGAGGAATCTGAACCTGATTAACAATCCGCTGGTGATGATAGTGGGAGCAGGGGTCTCCTGTTATAATCTGATTGTGACGAGGCAATACTTTTCTACCAGTATACCGTCTGATCTGTACGAGGCGGCATACATAGATGGGGCGGGAGACGGGAAGTGCTTCATCAAAATCGCGCTGCCCCTGGCGAAGCCGATTGTGGCGGTCATGACGCTCTACTACGGAGTCGGGCATTGGAACGATTATTATACAGGCCTGCTGTATATCTACAAATCAAAGTACTTTTCCCTGCAGCAGGTGCTGAACAAGATTCTGACGTCCAATCTGGAGCTGAAGATTGATGATACGATGGACTCTGACATGATAGAACATGCGCTGCGCCAGTACCGTGCAGCACAGGGGATGAAATACTCCATCATTTTTGTGGGGAGCCTGCCATTGCTGATTGCATACCCGTTCCTTCAGAAATACTTTGCGAAGGGCATCATGATAGGCTCAGTAAAAGGATAGGGTTCTGCATCAGAGGAATTTAAGGTCGAAAGACTTTAAAGATAGTAACTGTTGTGATGAAAGAAAGAAGGAGGAAGAAGCATGAAACAAAAGCTATTGAAGCGGATTCTGGCGTTGGCGCTGACAGGTGCGATGGTGGCATCCATGTGTGCCTGTGGGAATGATGCTGGCAGCTCATCTGACAGCTCGTCCGGGAATTCATCAGGCGAAAGCAGTACAGCGGATGAGGGCGGAAGCGAGGACAGCGGTTCTCAGGAGAGCGCGGACGATGGAGGCAGTTCCGCCAGCGATGGAAAGGACCTGAGCTGGCTCAATTCTTCACAGACGCTTCCTATTGTGGCGGAGGGCACGGAGAAGACATTGTCTCTGTATGTCTGGGGCGATGAAGCAGCGCCGGATCCGGAGCAGGTATGGAACTACAAATTCATTGAAGATGCCATGAACATCAACCTGGAAGTCACCAGATTTACGGATGCGAACAAGTCGGAGTTCCTGTCGATGGCATTTGCCAGCGGCGAGCTGCCGGACATCATCATTGGAGGGGATTTTGACGCAGCGGCGCTGGTGAAGTACGGCGCTGTGGAAGAACAGATCATGGATCTGGCACCTTATATGCAGTATATGCCGAACCTGAATTCCATTTATGAGACATATCCGTCTTACAAATCGGCCATCATGGATTCTGAGGGACATATATGGTCCTTGGGAAATATCGTTGATGTGGCATATCTGGGCGGCATCAGGAGGATGTTCATCAATTATGACTGGCTGAACGATTACGACCTGAATGTGCCTACGAACCTGGACGAGTTCGTTGATGTGCTCCACACCTTCAAGGAGAAGAATGAAAGCTGCTGGCCCCTGGGCGGCTGCTATGAGTATTACAGCCCCATGCAGTACATCCTGAACGCGTTCGGCTATATGTCTAACGATGCCAAGGGGACTGAGGTCGTCGTCAGGGACGGGGAAGTAATCCTGCCCGTGGCGGACAGGGAGGTATACGGCGAAGTCCTGAAGTTCATGAAGCAGCTCTATGATGAACAGATGATTCATCCTGACTTCTTCACCATGGACAGGGATGCGGCGGGCTCTCTGGTCAAGCAGGGGCTTGTAGGCTTCAATGCCAGCGACTATCTGATTGAGGACGATTCCTGGAACCAGTACTGGGGAGCAATCCCTCTGACCAGTGAATGGAACGATACAGCAAAATGGCCTGCAGTCATGAGCCAGCTTTCCTGTGGGGGGGCAGTGGTCAGCGCAGACTGCGAAGAGCCGGAGCTTGCCCTTACCTTTTTGGACTTCTGGTATACCTTCCACAATTCATGGCTTACCGTGATTGGACCCAGCGTGGAAGAGGAAGGGGATTATCTGTATGGCCTTGGCGGCTATGTGTGCTATGAGCCCAACGTGCAGACATATCTGGACATGGAGAAGGAAGACTGTCCTTATGAGAGCAACGGCGATTACTTTGTGGATCAGGTCCAGCTGTGGAACCGTGTCATCGGCACGAGGATCCCGGATGGGAGCGGTCAGGCCTGTCAGTTCTGGACAGATGGGGATCCGATGTCAGTAGAAGAAGCGCAGGAAAAGTGGCCTCAGTTTACGGAGCCGTATTTAGCGGATATGCGAAAGGACAGCGAGGGTCTGTGCCCGAGCATTGACCATCATTATATGTCCGCAATTGCGTATACATTACTGCCGTATACCACATCTGAAGATATGTATCCGGGAAATGTATATCTGGATGCCGATACTGCTGTAGAGGCAGGAAACCTGAAGGTCATGATAGAGGAATACGCATCAAAGGAAACGGCAAAGTTCGTGACAGGTGCCCGTTCCCTGGATGAAATCGATGCCTATTTCGATGAGCTGGATGCCCTGGGTGCACAGCGTTACGTTGAAATCTATAAGGATTACTACGAGAACCTGCAGTAGCTTAGGACGCAGCCGGAGCGCTCGGAACTGAAAAATGAAGAGGGAGAAAGTCTGCCTGTCCTATGGCGAATTTCTTCCTCTTGTGCAATACGGGTGAAGGCGGAGAAAAGCGAGGGAGGGCCAGGACGATGAGAATGAAGCCGAAGAATCCATATCTGACATCGTACATGTGCCTGGCGATTCTGTGCTGTCTGAGCCTTAGCGTGATTTTTTTCTTTTTGAACTACAAAAGCCTTACAGAAAGCCAGGACGATTATGCCAGGA